>JBDTMK010000159.1:0-7314 GCA_039934315.1 Pyrinomonadaceae bacterium
GAGAAAGAAGTTTACAAAGAGATCAAATCCAAAGGCACACGATCATACGCGCGTTGGAATTGGTTTCAGGACGAGCTGGTCGATGGCGGTGAATACGAATGGCGGTGTCGTGCCGGCGCTCGATATCTTTACATCGACGAGAGCGGCATTGTCAGTTGGTGCTCGCAACAGCGCGGTACTCCCGGAATTCCTCTGCTTGAATATAGCCGCGACGACATGGAGCGCGAATACAACACCGAAAAATGGTGTGCTCCGACGTGCACGATTCAATGCGTTCATCAGGTTGGGCATCTCGACGCCTGGCGCGATCCGCAGATCTCTCTCAACGATTACAACAACAAGAAAGGCGGCGGCTTGAAGAAAGAAACTGTCGCGAGCGTAATAGGCGCGGACTGATGTTCAACGAACTCCAGAATCTGGGACGTTGCCGGAAAATTCTATACTGAAAATTGAATCTGAAACGGAATAGATATCCGTGTAGAAGGGATAAATAGTTATGGCGGAAAATGCGAAACTGTTTATCCCTCTAATTTTGGGCACACCGCGCAAGAACCGTGAGAGCGAGAACGTCGCTCGCTGGGTTTTTGGGAGAATAGAAGCACGCGAAGACATCGGGACGGAATTCTTCGACGTCTGCGACTTTGATATCCCTCACGGCGAATACGGACAGGAGATCAAAGACCGCTTTCCTGAATGGCGTGACGCGATCACGAAAGCCGATGGGTTGGTTGTCGTCACCCCTGAATACAATCACGGCTATCCCGGAAGTCTTAAGGCAGTGCTCGACCTGCTGCTGAAAGAATATATTCACAAGGCAGTCGCCTTTGTTGGTGTATCCGCGGGACCGTGGGGCGGGACGCGGGTGATCGAAGCTTGTGTGCCGATGGTGCGGGAGCTTGGCCTTGCCGTCTCATTCACGGATCTCAATTTTCCAGCCGTCAAAAGTAAATTCGACGAGCAGGGAAATCTGCTCGACGAAGCATACGAAAAGCGTGTTCAAGGTTTTCTCGATGAGCTCGCCTGGATGGCGACGACCCTCAAATGGGGCCGCGAAAATGTACGCTCAAAATTTCATTCCTAACTATCTCTCATAATTGCCACTTCTCCCCGCAACGACTAACCTATCCGAATGGCTGTGCATAAGAAACGTTTTGGCGACCACCGCGAGCGGCATCGGACGGATCGAATCGGCTGGCTGCGCGCATCCGTGCTCGGGGCTAACGACGGCATTGTTTCGACAGCGAGTTTGATCGTCGGAGTCGCGGCCGCGGAAAGTGGGAAGTATGCAGTGCTGGTTGCGGGACTTGCGGGCCTTGTTGCGGGAGCAATGTCGATGGCCGCCGGCGAATACGTTTCCGTACATTCTCAAGCCGATACGGAGAAGGCTGACCTCGATCGTGAAAAGCGGGAGCTTGCGGCCGATCATGAAGGTGAGCAGATGGAGTTGGCGGGAATTTATGTGCAGCGCGGACTCGAACCGAAACTCGCGTGGGAAGTCGCCCATCAGTTGATGGAACACGATGCTCTCGGTGCTCATGCACGCGATGAATTGGGGATCACGATCGAAGGTTCCGCCCGCCCGATGCAGGCGGCGCTTTTCTCTGCTGTAAGTTTTGCGCTCGGAGCGGGGATACCGTTAGCCGCGGCTGCCGTCGGACCGTTCAGGTTGATCGTGCCGATTGTCATGGTGTTGTCGTTGGTACTGCTTGCGTTTCTCGGTGGGCTCGCGGCGCGGGCCGGCGGAGCTTCTGTTCTTGTGGGCTCGGCGCGTGTGACGTTCTGGGGACTGATGGCGATGACCGTTACATCGCTAGTAGGCTACTTTTTCGCCGCCGCCGGATAACTTCTTTCGAAAACGGTCAAACGCGAATATCAACGCCGCGGGATGTTTTCACCGATCGTCCACACGATCACCGAGCTTGATAGTCCATGACCGGATAATCGTCCTGCCATCATGATCAGCGTTTCCTCTCGGGCGACGACGCCGGCCTCGAGTAGAGTTTCTTCTCCGACCCTCAAAAGCTCTGCGGTCGCGTCCGCTCCATCGGGCATCGTGAGATTACCGGGACTCACCGCCGCCCTGACCGCTCGGTGATACATCGGCTGCACGCCCCAGATCAACGCAAGCTGATTGCACGCTTCGATGGATGTCGTGAGCCCGAATGTTTGAAGCCCTGACCGAATGCTCGAAAGCCGCCGCGCCATTAATCCCGATTCGGTAAAGACCGCGACTTTTTCCGTGATCACTTCTTTCGCCGCGTACGCCGCAGCTTTGCAGAGTGCCTGGCTCGTGCGCCCGGACGGCGGTTGCGAGAATTTGATCGGCTTTCGCAAGTCTCCGGGTTTGACGGTTTCAGCCGCGTCGATAATTCGCGCCATTGTCTGCACGGTCTCGAGCGGGTATGAGCCCGAGGCGGTTTCCGCGGAAAGCATGACCGCGTCGGAACCGTCCCAGACTGCGTTCGCCACATCCGACGCTTCGGCGCGTGTGGGATGCGGGCTGTCTATCATTGACTGAAGCATCTGGGTTGCCGTGATGACGAACTTATCGTTGGCGATCGCCTTTTCAATTATGCGTTTTTGATAGACGGGCACGTGCTCGACGGTCGTCTCAACGCCGAGGTCACCACGCGCGACCATTACGCCATCGGTCGCTTCGATTATCTCGTCGAGATTTTCTATCGCCTCTGCCTTTTCGATCTTCGCAACCAGCAGCGCGCAGCCTTGCTTGCGCGTATTCAGTTTCTTTATCCGCTGTTTCACCTCCCGACAATCCTGGGCGCGCCGGACGAATGAAAGAGCCACATAGTCGACATTGTTGGCCATCGCCCAGATAAGATCGGCCTCGTCCTTCTCCGTCATCGAGGGAATCGGTAAAGTCGTATTGGGGAGATTTATTCCCTTGCGTTCCTTTAGCCATCCGCCGACTATGACGCGGCATTTGATATCGGTCGCGGTTTCGGATTCGACAACGAGCTCGATCGCGCCGTCGTCGATGAGTATTCGAGTGCCTGGCTCGACCGCCTCGGGAAGCCCGTCGTAGTTTGTCGAAACTTCGTTTTCGCTACCTTCTACTTCGCGAGTCGTGATTGTGAACTCGGCGCCGGCCTTCAACTCGACGGGAGCTCCATCCTTTAACGTTCGCGTACGGATCTTCGGGCCCGCAAGGTCAGCAAGAATCGCCAGAGGTTTTTTTAGATTCGTAGCTGCCGCCCGAGCTCTTTCGAGCGTCGCAGAATGCTCCGCCTCGGTCCCGTGCGACATGTTAATGCGGACGGCGTTCACGCCGGCGGTGATCATCGACTCGATTATCGATTGTGAATCGGAAGCCGGTCCAAGAGTGGCCAGGATTTTAGCTTTTCTCATCTGAAAGAAATTCTATCTTACGTACTGTAGCGACAAAAGGGCATCAATCTGACAACGCAGCAGACTTTAGTAAATAGTTTTGAACGGCAGCTACATACGTCGAGTGCGACCATGTCAGGGGTGCGACCGACGTGTGAGCGCCTGTCGCCGGATCGATCTGTTCCGACAAAACTCCGGAAGCGCGTGCCTGACGCGCGATCTGCTTCAGGATCCCCAAGGCCTTTTCGAGATCGGCTCGAGTTGTGGCTGATGCCACGTAATATTCCGCGAGCCACAGCGTACAGATGAACCACGCGTTGCCGACGACATCAGGCGACGTGCGCATATATCCGTCGTGCTCAAAACGGGCGATGCCGCCGTTGACGGTCAAGGACTTCTCCACGGCTTCCATCGTTTTAACAACCGCTTCATCATCGGCCGCAAACGCGCCGAAGTAAAAAGTTCCAAACAGCGACGCGTCGATGGTAGCGTCCGAATCGTAGTCCGAGTCGTTGTTAAATTGCAGGGAGCGTAGAAATCTGCCAAGTTGAGGACTGTATAAATGTTTGCGCATCGCCCCGACGATTTCCGTGGCCGCCGCCTCATACTTAGCGGCTTTTTCGCTATCGGCAAACAATGACGCGAACCCCGCAGCGGCCCTGAGTCCTCCAACTACGCTGGCGCAAGTAAATGTATGAATGCCTCTGCGGTCCTCCCAAAGATTCCAGCTGGGATTCGGCAGCCTCAACTCGGGGTGGATAAATGCCGACATGAAATCGGCGCACGGAATGACAAGTTCCCGATAAAGCCGGTGGGCAAATTCGATATCGCGATATCGATCGTAATGCTGCCACAATGCCCATAACACCAGCGCGGTTTCGTCTTCCTGAATCGGCACCATCGGCGATTTATTAGCAACGTCCCATGCCGGATGCCAGCCCGACGCGACGGTTCCGTCGGCGTTATACTTCTGCGAAAAATAGCCGTTGGGGTGAACTACTCGAGCGCAGAATTCAAAAAACCGTCGAGCCGAATCAGAATATCCGGCAAGGTCGAGAGCGTTCGCGACGAATGCTCCGTCACGTGTCCACAAATAGCTGTAATGGTCGGTCGCGCGTTCGGTGACGTCCGAGTCGTTCGCAGCGATGATCGCACCGTCGTTGTCGATCTGCGTTCGGGTTATCAGCAGTGAGCGTTTGTAAAGGTCGATGATCTCCGGCGGAAGCGTGCCGAAATGCGTCTCGTTTTTGTTGACCCATGATCGCCAATAGTTGGCAGTGTAATCGAGATAGCGCTGCGGGCGGCGTTCCAGTACATGAGCGTTCAGATCTCGTACGTCAGCGTATGAAGTGCCCGCGGCAATCCAGTAAAAAAATTCCGTTGAACCGCCCGCGTCGATCTCGGAATGGACGCCAAGCGTAGAGTCGACTGACCCTTCGGTTACGACACCGCCGCTGAGCGTTCCATCCTCGGCGTCGCGCCAGGTTCCTTCTTGATCCTTAAAAGCCTTGCGGCCTGTAGCAAACGAATCGAATTGCGGCTCGGTGTTTATCAGAAAATAGCGATGCTTTTTGTAATGTACCAGTGCCTTGGTTTCGGGGTCATAGTAAGCGGTGTCGCCGACCTTGTTTTCGTAGATGCGGAAATCGTGATGAAGGAATACGCGGATCGCGCGACGGCCGTCGCCAAGGTTGGTGACACGAATGCGACGCAGAAAAATATTGTCGTGGCTTGCAACCGTGTCGCTGCACTCGATAACGATCTCGAGCGCGGAGTTCCCGAGGCGGACATCAGTTACGAGTGTGTCGGGCAGATACTTCAGACTTCGGGTCCAATCGTCAGAAAACACCCAGGAAAAATTTCCATCCACCCAAACGCCAAACCGGAAAGGAAAGCCTTCGGTGTGGTTCTCCTGCCCAACGTGGGGAAAATAGATGTCACGAATTTGATACTTGTCGTCGAAAGTGACAAGGAGGGAACCGTTACCGACAGGAATATCGCGCATTGATCAAAGAAGGTCTTATCGAAGGTATCACAGGTGCAGGTCTCGCGGAAAAAATCACTCAAAGGTCACCGATCATTGGGGCCGCCTTTGTAACTACGTCCCGCTCGCTCTTGAACTCGAGCATGCTGAGCGCCGTTTCGATGTCTACCCAGCGGGATTCATCCACCTCGTTGTCGTGATCGCCAACGTCACCGGCTTTGTAGCTCATCAGAAAAAAGTGCACGAATTTATGGTAGCGTCGGCGGCGGCCACCGTACTCGGCCACGAACCAGTACTCGATGGTATCGATTGGCGAAACAAGCTCGGCCTCGATGCCCGACTCTTCGCGGACCTCCCGCAGTGCGGCTTGCTCGATCGTTTCCCCCGGATCGATTATTCCCTTCGGGAGCTGCCATCGAAGCTCCGGCACGATGCGGACGATAGCTATCTCCGGACTCGACTCCCGCATTCGAAAAACAACCCCGCCGGCGGAAACCTGCTCGACTGTCGGGATAAATTTGTCCTGGTCTGAGTCGATCACCTTTTTTCTATCTCCGCAGCGATGGTTTGATCCAGTTCAATTTTTATCTCCGTGCCAAAGCCGGTTATCTTCTTGATCATTTTTCCGGTCCGATCGAACACTGCGGTCTGCGGAATCGCAGATTGCTGGCCGAAGACGTACGCGGTCAATGCGTCTTCCGGATACGCGATCGGGTAAGTAACTTTCAGCCGTTCGAGAAATTCAGGAATCTTTGGACGGTCCTCGTCACCGCCTACGTTCAACCCGATAACGACCAGGTCCGGGCCGTGCTTTGCTTGAAGTGCCATCAAGTGCGGGATCTCTTCAATACACGGTGGACAGTAGGTCGCCCAAAAGTCGAGGATCACGACCTTGCCCTTCAGATCTTTAACCTTCTGCACATTTCCATCCACACGGTCAGCCCATCCCATATCGCCGACCGGCTTTGTCGGCTGCGACTGTGCGTCGGATGCGGGAACTCCATTCACCGACACCGGTTTGTTACTGACGGATACAGGAGGTGCCGCGGGGCGGCAGCCGGCAAGGAGAATAAAGATCAGAAGGATTAAGAAGGAGCGATACATTTCTCTACAAATTTTACATGACACGTTGGCTCACATGCGAATCGCATCTCTTCATGGCAGAATCGTGTCGTGGGATTTTATCCGGAAGAAATTGACAAGCGGTTCCGTCGTCCGTCCAACACAGACGCCGGCCTACCTGGAACACGAGGAAGAAGTGCGAGTTTTTTATGTGGGTCGTTCGTTGAGGTCTCGGTCACGGTAAATGTCGATTCAGGCTCGATAGATTCGGCTAATTTTCGAACGAATGGCTGCGGATTCATGATCGCGGCGGGGGACGCACTATGTGACGAGCTAAAAGGGAAGACGCTTTCGGACCTTCATGGGCTGCATGACGCCGAGTTGATGGACGCGATTTCCGGAGAGCTTGGACCATTTCCGCCGGATCGGGTTCAGTGCGCGGGCGTCGTATTTGAAGCCCTGCGCCATGCCATGTCCTTGCACCGAGCGCGGCGGATCGAAGAATTTCAGGGCGAAATGGCGCTGATCTGTACTTGCTTCGGCGTTTCCGAAGAATCGATCATGTCGGCAATATCGGAAAACGCCTTAACGGAGGTCGAGCAAGTCGTCGAAACATGTCGTGCCGGATCGGGTTGCGGCTCGTGCCGGTTTCTAATCCAAGAACTAATCGACATGCGGGGTCAAGGTCTTGACTAGAAGGTGTGCTGGCGGCGGCAATTATTCGTTGTGTTATAATCTGGGAATTTGATAGGGCCGAATAAACGGCCAAGATTTCAAGGAGATGGAGAACCTGAAGGTTCAATAGTTCAGTTTTCGAGATGGATGACCCCGCTAGTTTGGCTTTCTTCTTTCTTGCCGCCGAGACCGGTGCAATCCCTGAATCGCCGACATTCTGGTCCGCCGCATTCAAGATATTTCTTGTC
>JBDTMK010000160.1:0-7288 GCA_039934315.1 Pyrinomonadaceae bacterium
ATCGCGCTGCTGGGAAATAAATCTACGCATCTGGCCGACCTTCACCTTCCGCTCAAGATCGGAGGCGACATGGCCGTGCTAAAGGGAATGATGAAGGTCATGCTCGAGCGGGAACGTACGGCACCCGGAACGGTCTTCGATCATAAATTCATAGCTGATTACACGGAGGGATGTGACGACCTCGTCGCAAACCTGGATGTGACGGATTGGGAAACGATCCTTTCCGAGAGCGGCCTGACTCGCGAACAGATCTCTGAAGCCGCCGGGATGTTCATCAGCGCCGAGCGTGTCATCACATGTTGGGCGATGGGTTTGACGCAGCATAAAACTTCGGTCGCAACGATCCAGGATGTCGTCAATCTTCATTTACTTCGCGGTCAGATCGGAAAACCGGGTGCGGGATTATGTCCGGTGCGCGGCCATTCGAACGTTCAGGGCGATCGGACGATGGGGATCTGGGAGAAGGTAAACGAGAAGTTTTTCAGTCGCCTCGAAAAGGAATTCGATTTTTCGATCCCGCGGAGCGACGGCCTGAATACGGTCGAGAGTATCAGGGCGATGAGCGATGGACGAGCAAAAGTCTTCTTCGCCATGGGCGGGAACTTTTTGAGCGCGTCGCCCGATACCGAGGTTGTTTTTGATGCGCTGAAACGATGTCGGCTAACTGTTCAGGTGATCACGAAACTAAACCGGACGGCGGTCGCTGTCGGTGAGCAGTCATTGATCCTGCCGTGTCTCGGCCGTTCCGAGATCGATATGCAGAAAGGCGGCGAGCAATTTGTCACGACCGAGAGCACGATGCTCAACGTTCAAATGTCGAGAGGTATTTTCGGGCCGGCATCTCCGCAACTGCGAAGCGAACCCTGGATCGTCGCACAGCTTGCGAAGGCGACACTCGGTTCAAATTCGACAGTGGACTGGGAGGAAATGGTTGCGGATTACGATAAGATCCGCGACTCGATCTCACGGGTGATCGACGGCTGCGATAATTACAACGAAAGAGTGCGAGAGCGGAATGGGTTTTATTTGAACAATCCGCCGCGCGACCGCGTGTTCATGACGGAAACGAAGAAGGCGCAATTTAGATCCAGCCCGTTGGATAAAATTATGCTGGAGCCGGGCCAGCTTTTGTTGACGACGATCCGTTCACACAACCAATTCAATACGACCATCTATGGATTCGACGATCGGTATCGTGGAGTCGACGGCGAGCGGCGCGTCGTCTTCATGAATAACGACGATATTGCGGACCTTGCCCTCACTGCGGGACAGGTTGTCGATCTAACAAGCCATTTCGACGATGGCGAGCGACATGCCACCCGGTTCATCGTTGTTCCGTATCCCATTCCGCGCGGCTGTGCCGCTGCGTATTTTCCCGAAGCGAATCCGCTGGTGCCGCTAGGCAGCAAGGCGGCGCGAAGCGATACGCCGACGTCCAAATCAATCGTGATATCGCTGCAGTCTCGCGACGAAGTTGTTGGGAAGTTTGATTACGATCACTCAAAACATGGTGCCGCCGATTGAAGCTTTCATTCTGATAGGAGGGAAATCCTCGCGGCTTGGAACGGACAAGGCGTTTGTCGAGCTGGGCGGAAGGACGCTCATAAAACGCGCCGTTGTAAATGTACGGGCTGGATTGCCGGATGCAGAGGTTACTGTTGTTGCCGGAAACTCAACCCGGTTCGCGATCGAGGCGCTCTCTGCCGACGTCCCCTTCATCTTGGATCTTCACGAATACCGCGGGCCGCTTGGTGGTCTGCACGCAGCGCTTGCGTACGCGAAAACGCCGTGGATATTCGTTCTCGCGTGCGACTATCCGTTCGTGTCTCCAGACCTGATCGAGCTTCTTTCCGGCGCCGTCTCTGAAGATCGCGGCGCGGTCGTACCAAAGCAGAGGGATGGAAGACTACAGCCATTGTGTGCGTTCTATAAGGTCCATGAGGCCCGTACCGTCGTCCAAGAAATTCTTGACAGGCCTCGCGTTCCGCCGCCCATGCATGAGGTTGTAAATCGACTTAACCCGAGAGTTATCAAGTTCGACGAATACGCACACCTTCCAGGGGCCGACGATCTTTTTTGCAACATTAACACTCGTGATGATCTGGAGCGGGCGATCGATATCGCGGACAGACTTTCACCGCCCAAACAAACCTAATCCCGCTTACCTGAAGCCCGGCGCAAATTTTCTTTCGCTTCGGGGTAATCGGGCCGAAGCGTCAAGGCCTTTTCGAACGCCCCGACCGCTGCCTTCGCATCGGAAGTTAAAAGCAGAACGAGCCCCAAGCTGTTCCACGCGACGGGATTATTTTGGTCCATTTTGATAACGGCCTCGACTTCGCCCTCGGCCTCGGGGTATTGTTTCAACTCGATCAATGCCTCGACAAGCTTGAGACGGACCTCGATATTATTCGGCTGAATAAAGCGCAGGCGCTTCAGGTTCTCTGCCGCTTTTCCAAAGTTTCCCTGCTTCAAATAGGCATCGACGAGCGTCGTCAGGGCTTCGTTAAAAAGCATCGGAGACACTCCGGCTCCACTAAGAGCGACTGCCTTCTCCATGTTTATTTCGCCGTCCGCGGGCCTACCCTGGAGGATCTGTGCGAGAGACAGGTTCAGATAAACAAGCGGATGTATCCTTCCTGAATTCACCGCTGATTTGAAGCGGCTTTCGGCAACTGCATACTCCTTGCGTTTGAAGCTGATGATCCCAAGCGTGTTGAGTGCTTCGAAATAGTCGGGCCGGTGCTCGAGCGAGTCTTGGCAAAGGATCTCCGCTTCGTCAAGGCGATCCTGCTGCATCAGCGCATGGCAGAAGTTCTGCTCGATAAGGAAATTCTTACTCGTCACGGAAAGAGCACGCGAGTAAAGAGTCTCGTTGTCGCGCCAATAACCGGTTTGAAAATAAGCTAGGATGGCCAACACTAAGATCAAGCTAGCAGCCGCGATCCCGGCCACGCGTCTATCAATATTGAATGACTGAACAAGATCGGACGCGCCGAAAACGACGATGACGAATAAACCTAAGTAGGGAATGTATGTGTAACGATCGGCCATCGACTGCCCGCCAACCTGGACGATCCCGATCACGGGTACAAAAGTGCCAACGAACCATAGCCAGCCGAAGAGCAGATATTTTTTCTGCCGGAATTGCCATACGGATATCGCCGTGATGGCGATCAGGAGAGTCAATGCAGCACCCACCTCTGTGAGGCTGAGATCCTTTTCATAGGGATACCAGATCGCGAGCCCGGCGGGATAGAAAGCGCTGACGAGGTATTTTGAGTATGAAAGGATCGCATTTTGAATTCGAACATCCAAAGGCAGAGCCGCAAGCGATTCGACGGCGGAAACTGCACGTTGAGCGGCCAGAGTAATGAGAGCCGAGGATAGCGAAAGTACGAAAAACGGGGCCTTCTCTAAGACCAGGCGGGCGTACCCTTTGGTTCCGGCGTCCCGGGTTCTTTCCAGCGGCCACGCGTCGCAAAGCATCAGTACGAATGGGAGCGTTATCACCATGGGTTTGGACATTAGCCCTAAAGCGAACATGCCAAGAGCTGCAAGGTAAAGAGGCCCCCACGGCTTCGCTCCCTCCTTCGTCCACCGGACATAAAACAACATCGCCAGGAACCAGAACATTGTCGACAACAGGTCCTTTCGCTCGGCGATCCAGGCCACCGATTCGACGTGCATCGGATGGGCCGCAAAAAGCGCAGCAATGACGGCGCTCGCCCAGAAGTTCCGCGTCATCCGGCGGAAAACCACAAACGCCAGTACCGAGTTCACAAAGTGGAGGATGACATTTACGACGTGGTGCATCCCCGGCGAAGTCCCGAACAGCTGAACGTCGAGTGCCAGCGATATCCACGTAAGCGGGTGCCAGTTGCCGGCGTGAAATGACGTGAATGCCCACTTCACCGTCTCCCAATTAATGCCCGACAAGACCGCGGGATTTTCGTAGACGTAGTAGTTATCGTCAAGGTTGATGTACTGGAAACCCGAGGTCTGCGCGTAGATCGCAAAAACGAGCGCGGCAAGTCCAGCGAGGACCAGGAGGTCGCGATTAGACTCAAAGAAATTCAACTTATCGGAAGGCATCTTTAATTGTGGTAGGCCCAAAGTCCCGAATTATACCAGACAACCGCTGACAGTAAGATGGTTTCCCAGCTCTTCGTCTCAGTGGAACGTTGGCCCCATTCGTGACGGTTTTCGTTTTGTGGCAAAATAGATTTCAGATGGATCTCACACTCGACAAATTCAAAGAAGAATGTGGCATATTCGGTGTCTTCGGTCACGCTGAGGCATCTACGCTCACGCAACTTGGGCTGTTTGCACTGCAGCACCGAGGGCAGGAAGCTTGCGGTATCGTGTCCAGTGACGGCGCCGATCTGCACCAGTTTCGATCTCAGGGATTGGTCGCGGATGTGCTGAGTGAAGAGGTGCTCCGCAAACTTAAAGGTGCAAGTGCGATCGGGCATACGCGGTACTCGACGACCGGGAAAAATACGATCAAGGAAGTGCAGCCGTTTTCGGTCACTTGTCAGCACGGCGATATTGCGATTTGTCATAACGGGAATCTTCCATTTGCGGAAGTCCGCCGCCGCGAGCTCGAGAAGGAAGGCGCGATATTCTCGTCTACGTCGGATACCGAGACAATTCTGCATAGCATCGCGCGAACACGGGCGAACAATGTGGTCGAGGCGATCGAGAAAGTCTTGAAGGAAACGGAGGGAGCGTACTCACTTCTGTTCCTGACACCGACTGCTCTCGTGGCGGTTCGTGACGCTCGCGGTTTCCGGCCGCTCGTGCTCGGCAAGCTGAATGGAGCATGGTGTGTGGCCAGCGAAACGTGCGCCTTCGATCTGATCGACGCCAAGTATGTTCGCGAAGTCGAGCCCGGCGAGATGATCGTTATCGATGCCCGCGGCATTCAATCTAATAAACCATTTGAAACTAAGCCGGCGGCTGTTTGCACGTTCGAGCACGTCTACTTCTCGCGTCCCGATTCGATAATCTTCGGACGTTCGGTAAACGAATCCCGACACAAGATGGGCAAGCGTCTCGCCGTCGAACACCCGGTCGATGCGGATATCGTCGTTCCGGTTCCCGATTCCGGCGTCGCTGCGGCGATCGGTTACTCGAGCCAATCCGGCATTCCTTTTCGGCAGGCGATCATCCGCAATCACTATGTCGGGCGGACATTCATCGAGCCGTCGCAATCGATCCGCTCGTTCGGTGTGAGGTTAAAACTAAATCCGATCAAGGATCTCATCGAAGGGCGTCGCGTCATCCTTGTCGATGATTCGATCGTTCGCGGTACAACGTCGAAGAAGATCGTCCAGATGGTGCGTGAGTCCGGTGCGAAGGAAGTGCACATGCGGATCTCGTGCCCGCCGACGACGCATTCTTGTTATTACGGCGTCGATACGCCGCATCGCCAGGACCTGATCGCTTCAAGTCTCAGCACGGTGCCAGCCGGGTCTCCCTTGGGTGCAGCAGCCGAAACCGACATCAACGCCATTCGAGAGTTTATCTGTGCAGACTCGCTAGGGTATCTTTCACTTGATGGCATGCTCGAAGCAATCGGTATCGACTACTCGTCGTCATGCACCGCTTGCTGGACCGGAAAATATCCAACTCTGATCGCACGCAGCAATGAATCCGCCGCCGGTTCCTTAAGATAATCCAGCCGAAAATATGAAAAAGAACGCTGCAGCTGAGAAGGACGCGCAGTTGTTTCAGCATATGCAGCAGGCTTTGCTTTATCACCAGTTCCTATTGCGTGACCAAGTGCGAAACCAGCTTTTCTACGAAGCGCTGCGGCGCACGGTAACAAGCGAGACGCGCGTTTTGGATATTGGTTCGGGTAGCGGTGTCTGGGCGATTGCGGCGGCGAAGCTGGGAGCCAGAAGCGTCACAGCGATCGAATCAAACCCCTCGATGATACCGATGATCATGGCTCATGCGGCTGAGAACGGTGTCGCCGACCGCGTCGAGATCATCAACGGGTTTTCGCGGGACATTAACCTTAAATATAAATACGACGTGATTGTCAGCGAGACGATCGGCAACCAGGCGTTTGAGGAGGATATCATTGGGACGATGGTCGACGCTCGCGAGCGTTTCCTGGCACCAGATGGCGCCATGATTCCCCAGAAGGTCGCTTTGATGGCAGCTCCTGCGCACCTCGTCAGCGAGACGGAGACACCTGTAGGTGTGCCCGTTACAACTAATTACTTAAAAAATCTTTCCATTAACTTCACGGGAAGGCTCGCGGTCAAGGAGGATTTAGAAATGCTTCGTTCGCCGGCTAAGCTTCTCGAAGTAGATCTGAGAGAGTGTGAGGCGGACCAGAGCCTGAGCGGACTAAGTGCGGAATGGGAGATTGACGACCGGTCGCGAGCCAATGTTATCGCGCTATCCGCAGAATCGGAGCTTGTCGATGGCGTCATTCTCGATACGATGAAAACCCTGACCTGGATGCCTGTCGTCTGTCGGTTCAGGCCTTTCGAAAGCGGCCCCGGCCGTCTAATTTTTGGACTAAGTGTAGATGAGAAGCAATATCACTGGACCGTCCGTTCCGGTGAAGAAGCCCAGCAAGCGTATTCCCCCATGTTTGCATACACCAAAATCAAGCTCGATTCGCAACGAGCACCCCGCCCACGCCGGGCCAGAAGGCGGTGACAGGTGGCGGCGAATTCGGCTTTTTTGTTCTCGGGAGCATGGTTACGCGGATTCGAAATTTATAACCGCTCGCTGCAGCTCAACTGGTAGGACATCTTTACCGGCAGAGCCGGTAAGAAGTTCCGCAAGGCAGGACCGCCGCGAAAAGTCGGGCTCTCACGCGGAGCGTCTCGTAGGAAGATATGAGGTCGTTCCGGGATTCTATCTATATGTGAAAATGGAGAACGAAACTCTCAAACTCGGCGGCCCGCAGGTGCTTTCATAGCTCTCACGCCCATCTCCCAACGAGAATTGTTTTTATCGGCACCTTTATGCCGGCGTCACGTTTGTCGTAGGAGCTGACGGCGAAGCAGAACGTCTGGACTGGAAGAATACATCAGGAAAAACGTATTCGTGCAAAAAGATCAGCGAAACGTACCTGATAAAGGGTCAAGAGCCGACACAAAGTTCCCAACCCACCAGTTCCATTTTTCATCTGAATCTCGTACACTAACCGTCCGATGGCGGTTTGAGGAAGGGAATCCAAAATCCCAAATCTAAAATCCAAAATCGGACATGGGGGCGACAGGCTTCGACAGGGGCTTGTATAGATCTTTGGATGCACGTCGGG
>JBDTMK010000161.1:0-7268 GCA_039934315.1 Pyrinomonadaceae bacterium
TCTCGGATTATTCCGAAAGATATCGTTCGAGTCGCGTCGCTGGAAAGACAGTATGTTCAGTACGAGTGCTTCGGATTCGGACTCAGACTCAGACGAATAGCCGCCGTATCGGAAAATTCTTTTTCGTGTGGTTCGTGTGGTTCGTGGTTCATTCTTGATTTGGCAACGACTGAATTCACGCGAACCAACACGAACCCAAATTATCGAGAGAAAGCTATGCTAAAAAAACTTTACTTGGTATTCGGGATGGGCGTACTCGCATTTTACGCTGCGTCCGCTTGGTTCGGCTGGGAGTTGGCGAACTCGGGTAGCCGCTCGCGGCTTGGCGTGCCTTTCATTTACACCGGTTTTCGCGGAGGAAAATAAATGTTGATGAACTTTTCTGTTCCACTGGCTTTGATCGTAAAGGTCGATCAACTTCTTGAGGTCCTGGTGACGACACTGGTCTTCGTCTTTATCGGCGTCATTCTTTTTGCGGTCACCTACGGAATTCTCGGACTCATTTATCCGATCAAAAAAGAGATCGAAGATGACCAGAACGTTGCCCTCGGAATCGTCATCGGCTCGATCATGATCGGAATTGCCATAATCATCGCCGCGGCGATCCAAGGCTAAACGCGAAGGATGAAGGGTGAAGGATGAAGGATGAAGGATGAAACCGGATTTACTTCATCGTTCATCCTTCAACGTTCATCCTTTTATGAATCGGACCCCGCTTCTTTTCCTCAATGTCATCATCATCGCGACCTGCGGCCTGATCTATGAGTTGCTCGCCGGAACACTTTCGAGCTACGTCCTCGGCGATTCGGTCACACAGTTTTCTTTCATCATCGGGATCTACCTATCTGCAATGGGGGTGGGTTCATGGTTGTCGAAATATATCGACAAGCACATTGCGGAAAAGTTTATCGACGTCGAACTCGCAGTCGCGGTGATCGGCGGATTCAGTGCGCCGCTTTTATTTCTTACTTTCGCGCACGTTTCCTATTTTCAAATCATTCTCTACTCGATGGTTTTTTTGATCGGCGTTCTCGTCGGTCTCGAAATTCCGCTATTGATGCGCATTTTGAAGGACGAGCTTGATTTCAAAACGCTGGTCGCACGTGTCCTGGCGCTCGACTACGTCGGAGCACTCGTCGCAAGTCTGCTGTTTCCTATCTTCCTGGTTCCAAAGCTCGGACTTAATCGCACATCGCTTTTATTTGGAATGCTAAACGCGGGCGTTGCGGTCTGGGCGACTTGGCTGCTTGAGCCCCGCATGAAGAAAAATCCGAATGTGTTCCGCATCAAGGGTGCCGTGATAATCGTCCTGCTGCTGATCGCGTTCATCAAAGCGGACAGGCTCACGACACTCGCGGAAGATGCATTGTTTGTCGACAACATCATCTATGCGAAGAGCTCGTCGTACCAGCGCATCGTCGTCACAAAAGGAAAGACAGGTTACGCACTTTTTCTCAACGGCAATCTCCAGTTCAACTCGTTCGACGAATATCGTTATCACGAAGCTCTCGTTCACCCGGCCTTCGCGGCATACAATGGCGAGCCAAAGCGAGTTCTAGTTCTCGGCGGCGGCGACGGCCTCGCGTTGCGCGAGATCTTGAAATACAAATCCGTTGAGACTGTTCAGCTCGTCGATCTCGATCCCGCGATGACAGAACTGTCGAAGGCTTTGCCCGCGCTCGCGGAGATGAATCATCATTCTTTCGACGACCCTCGAGTGTCAGTCACAAACGCCGATGCGTTTGTATGGCTCGACAATACGGCGATCGAACCGTTCGACATCGCCATCGTCGACTTCCCCGATCCGAACAACTTCGCGCTCGGCAAACTCTATACGACGCGCTTTTATAATCTACTCAAGCAGAAGCTCACACCCGACGCCGCAGTCGTCATTCAGTGCACATCGCCGCTCATCGCACGCAACTCCTTTTGGTCGATAGTTAAAACTCTGGAAGCAGTCGGCTTCATCGTGAAACCGTATCAAACGACCGTGCCGAGCTTCGGTCTTTGGGGATACGCCCTCGCGAAGCAGCAGCCATTCGAGGTTCCGACGCAGCCGCCGAAAGTCGAGTTGAAATTTTTGAATGTCAGCTCGTTCGCATCGATGTTCGAATTCCCCACCGATATGAAAATGCCCGATGAAGAGATCGAGATCAATCGCCTCGACAACCAGGCGCTCGTTCGCTACTACGAAACCGAGTGGCGGAGGTTTGAATAGAGGGATTCCTACAGGGATGAAGGGGATGAGGGGGATGAAGTGATGCTGCACGAAGAATTAACAGGAAAGATCCTCGACGCCTGCTTCGAAGAAGTAACGACCTTGGTGTCGGATACATCGAATCTGTTTACGAGAAAGCGTTACAAGTGGCGCTCCTTCAGAAAGGTATTGCGGTCGAAAGGCAAGTCCCTCTCAGTGTGAGCTTTCGTGGAGTTATGGTCGGCGACTTTTCTGCGGACATGGTGGTGGAAGGTAAAGTGTTGCTCGAGTTAAAAGCCGTCGATACATTTTCGAACAGGCATTTTGCGCAGCTATTGAACTACCTCAAAGCCACGGGGATCGAAGTCGGTATGGCAATCAACTTTGGAACTCCGAAGATCCAATATCGGCGATTCGACAATCGATTTGGCCAAGATCTAAACATGGATAGAGCGCTGCGAGACTTAACCGAAGACTAATCCCTTTTATCCCCTTTATCCCTGTCGGATCCTTCTGATGAAACTTACCAGACGAGAGCTTCTAACTACTTTCCTCGGCGCGCCGTTTGCAATGGCGGCGTGTAATTTAACCGCGCCAAAGAAATTTCCGGAAGGCGAGATCGTCGGACAGAGTGTTGAGCTCGGGCATATCTTGCGAGAGCGGAGAAACTTTGACGTCCCGCAAGATAATTGGACGACGGTCAAGATCGCAATCGTCGGTGGCGGCGTTGCCGGGCTATCGGCAGCACGGGAGATTTCGAAAAATAATTTCAATGACTACGTTTTGCTAGAGCTCGAGAGGGAGATCGGCGGAACTTCGCGTAGTGGAACGGGGACTCCGGTTGGGTATCCTTGGGGAGCTCACTACTTGCCGGTGCCGTTTCAGGAGAATGGCGAGTTGATCGCTCTGCTTGATGAGATGTCGCTGATCGAAGGCCGAAGCGCGAATGGCGAGGTCATCATCAGCGAGCAGTTTCTTTGTCGCGAACCCGAAGAGCGAATGTTCTATAAAGGCCGCTGGTACGAAGGCCTTTATCTTCACGCGGGCGAAGGTGAAGAGGACAAACGGCAGTTTGCCGAATTTCAAAAACAGATCGACGCGTGGGTGAATTGGCGCGATGCGAAAGGCAGACGCGCGTTCGTCGTTCCGATCGGAAATTGTTCGAACGACGAAGCCGTCACTTCGCTGGATCGAGTTACTTTTGCTGACTGGCTTCGTCAAAACGGTTTCACCTCGGAGCGTTTGATCTGGTATTGCGATTACGCGTGTCGCGACGACTACGGTTTGAAGCTTGAGCAAACTTCCGCGTGGGCGGGGCTGTTTTATTTCTGTTCGCGTGTGCGAAAGTCTGGTGATGAGTCGCAGCAGTTCATTACGTTTCCGGAAGGGAACGGGAGATTCGTGAATCATCTTTTCGATCGGGTGAAAGACAATGTTCGAAAATCGCAGATCGTCGTGTCGATCATGCCGAACGAAAAGGGTGTCGATGTGATCTGCCTCGACGACGGTGTACTTCGCGGATTGCGGTGCGAAAAAGTGATCTATGCCTCGCCGATGTTCACGGCGCCGTACGTCATTCGCGGGTTCAATGAGAATGCTCCGTTTGCCGCGAATGAGTTTCAGCACAACGCATGGTTCGTCGCGAACTTATTTCTGAATGATCGACCGAAGCCGCGATTCGCGCGCGATTTTCCACTCGCGTGGGACAACGTTTTTTACGAAAGCCCGTCGCTAGGTTATGTGAATGCGACGCATCAGAAGGGGATCGACTACGGTCCGACTACGCTCACCTACTATTACCCGATGTGTCACGAAGAAAACGGACGCACTAAACTTTTCACCTACAATTGGCCCGAACTAGCCGATGTCTGTCTCATCGATATCGCGCGAGCGCATCCTGATATTTACGATCTATGTGAGCGGCTCGATATAATGCGCTGGGGTCACGCGATGATCTCGCCTAGACCGAGCTTTATTTGGAGCGGTGTTCGCGAAAACGCGATGCGGCCATGGCGCAACATTCACTTTGCGCACACGGACCTGAGCGGCATCGCATTGTTTGAAGAAGCGTTTTACCACGGGCTTCGAGCGGCGAAAGAAACGCTAACCTCGCAGACGACCCGACGCTGAGAAAATATGGACAATGCATTCGAAGGAATAAATGTTCAAGGCTCTACTCCTCCGCGTCTTGCTGGGGAATCCTCCTGGCTATTCTCGCGTAACATCGATATCACTGTCTTTCTCGGCAGCGCGATTGTCTCGCTAGTACTTCTCGCTCTCGGTTGGCAACTCGGAATTCTCAACAGTGAATCACCGGATTGGACCTGGATATCCGCGGTGCTTTTGGTCGACGTCGCTCACGTCTGGTCGACAAGCTTCCGCGTTTACTTCGACACGGAAGAACTAAAACGTCGGCTGTGGCTGTACTTGCTCGTGCCGGTTTTTGGATACGGGATCGGCGTTGCGCTTTATTCGGAGGGCGAGCTTACATTCTGGCGTGCCCTCGCGATCGTCGCAGTATTTCATTTCGTCAGGCAGCAATACGGTTGGGTGGCCCTGTACCGGCGAAAGCTCGACGAGACTGAGGCGTGGACGTGGTGGATCGACGCTGCCGCAGTTTACCTCGCGACAATCTATCCGCTCGCATTCTGGATGACGAGCCTGCCGCGCAATTTTCAGTGGTTCGTCGACAACGATTTCTATGAACTTCCCGCCTTCGTAGGCGAGGTGCTCTTCCCGATCTATCTTCTCGCCCTGACCGCCTACGGCGCGAAATCAATCTACCTGTACTTCGTCAGAGGTTTTCTCAACCCGGGCAAGGACATCGTTGTCGCCACGACAGCCGTCTGCTGGTACGTCGGCATCGTCGTATTCAATTCCGATTACGCTTTTACAGTTACGAACGTGATCATCCATGGCGTCCCGTACTTTGCGCTGATCTGGTTCTATGCGAAGGCGCGGCGCGAATCAACGGGCGCGTTCTACCGAGCTCTCTCCTCGAACTGGGTAGTCTTTCTAGCGTCCCTCTGGGCTCTCGCCTATATTGAAGAGTTGTTCTGGAACCGCGGGGTTTGGCACGAGCGGAACTGGATGTTTGGTAGAAACTGGGATTGGACCAACTGGAAAGTTTATCTAGTTCCGCTGCTCGCCGTGCCGCAGCTAACGCATTACGTTCTCGATGGATTCATCTGGCGCCGCAAGAAAAACCCCGGACTGATCTCTTAACTCAGAGAACACAGAGACCGGGGAGAAGGCAGAGCAATCAAAGTTGCTTCTCTGCGTTCTCCCCGGTCTCTGTGTTAAAAAATTTCGCTCGGGTCGCGAACTATAGAACTCGTCCAGGAAAACCAAATCCCGTAATCGGTGGCATCGGTGTCGCGGGAACTGCAAATTTAAACTGCTGAGGCGTCATCGGAGCCTCCGACTTGTTCGGAATTTCGAAAAAGTTGTTGAAGCCGGCGTCCGATTTTTCCGGCGTCACGCTTATCGTCTGACGATTGCCATCGCGGATAAACGTGAGCGCGACGTCTCCTTCTTTCTTTTCGGTGATCGCGCGGATCAGATCAATGTCGCCCGTCACATCCTTGCCTTCGACCTCGACGATAATGTCGCCGGCTCTTAGTCCGGCCTTCGCCGCCGGAGAATCTGCACGGACATCGCTAACCATCACGCCGCTCTCAACCCCGAAATGTTCACTCAGTTGCTTCGTGAGCGGAGTGACCGCAATTCCAATTCTTCGACCCGAGTTCATTCGGAAAGCGAACGGTTCAGGCGTACCCGGTGTTGACGGAATTGACCGCATCGGCGGCAGGACGGGCATTTCACCCGATGGCGGAAACGGAACGCGTTCAAAACCCGGCGTAGTTACTCCAAAAGCGCCCTCTTCAAATTTAGGAGTCGGGCGTTTTCCAACAGTCGCGGTGATCTCTCGCTCGCCTCCGGTTCTGATGACGGTAAGCTTCGCTTGATGATCAGGAGCAACTTCACCTAGGAGCCGCGACAATTTCCGGACGCTCGTAATTTCCTCGTTGTTGAAACGGACGATGACGTCACCGTTACGCAGGCCGGCCTTCTCAGCGGGCGAGCCTTCGATAACTTTTTCAATCGCTACACCGCGAACTTCACCCAGCCCGTATTTCGCGAAATTATCCTTTGTAATTTCTTCGGTCTGGATACCGAGATAACTGCCGTCGCCGTCGAAGAACATAGAGAATGCTCGGCTTTCGCCCTTCGCACCGGGAGCCTGCGGCTGAGCATCGCCGGCAATGACTAGTACAAAACCGATCAAAAGAAAAGCTAAGGATTTATGGATCATATAGACCTCCAAATCTATTTATTCTTGGTAGAAAAATGCCAGAGAGTTTTACGCTTTGGTGTTAATTTTGTTGCGTTATCTGCAGAGAAAGGTTGCCCGATCGCCTACTTATTAGCCTCGGCTAAGTTTCTGGAGATTCTCTGCCGCCGCCTCAAGCGTTTCGTCTTTTTTGCAGAAGCAGAACCTGACCATCTGCGAGCCCATCGACCGATTCTCGTAGAACGAAGAACCGGGAACTACCGCAACACCTATCTCGCGGATCAGGTGCTTTGTAAATTCGACGTCGTTTGGAAAACCGAATTCTGAGATGTCTGCCATCACGTAATAAGCTCCTGCCGGCATGTCGCATTTGAAGCCTGCTTCGAGCAAGACGGGAACTATGAAGTCGCGCTTGCGCTGGTACTCGTGCTGCAGACCATCGTAATAGCTCGGCGGCAAGCTCAGCGCATAGGCGCCGGCATGCTGTAGGGGGTTCGCAGCCCCGACGGTCAAAAAGTCGTGAACCTTTCTTATTGCGAGGGTGATGTCAGGCGGAGCGATGCAGTAGCCAACACGCCACCCCGTCACCGAATAAGTTTTCGAAAGCGAATTGACGACAACCGTTCGCTCACGCATTCCATCGAGCGTCGCCATGCATATGTGGGAAGTTGTCGGTGGCCCGTGGTCAGTTGTCAGCCACTGATTTTCCGAGCCTTGTCCCTGATCACTCGTCCCATGCTCGTCGTAAATGATGTGTTCGTAAATTTCGTCCGTGAA
>JBDTMK010000162.1:0-7226 GCA_039934315.1 Pyrinomonadaceae bacterium
TGTTTCGAGGACCAGGTGAAATATCTGTATCCGAAAAATCCGGCGCCCAGCACCAGAAGGCCGATGCCCAAGATCACTAGCAGCTTTGTCGACCTCGCTTGCGGCTCCGCCAAGCGATTAGCAGCGCTGTCCTGCGGCTCCGCCGATCGATTAGAACCGCTGTCTCCCGGCTCGGCCGATCCATTAGAAGCGCGGTCTCCCCGCTCCGCCGATCGATTAGAAGCGCTGTCTCCCGGCTCCGCCGATCGATTAGAAGCGCTGTCTCCCGGCTCCGCCGCCCGATGAGCGGAAAGGCTATGCCTTTCCGACAAGCCACCCGGACTTGTCGGAGGCTGAGCCTCCGGAATCCGCGCGCCCAGGATTGCCGTCGCCGGCTCATCCGTCGAAGCCGGGCCGTACAGCAACTCACTTCCGTCATCGAGGCAGAAGCCCATGCTGAGGTCATATTCACGGCCGCATTGCGGGCAAATTTTCATACTGGTACTTCTATCGAGTCATCGGCGTTTCTACATACAACGCCTCAAGCCATCTTCCGCCGCGTCTGACGTAATTGACGGTTGACCGAACATTCGGCGCGATTTGTTTCCCGCCGCACAACGCGTCCTGCTTTGCCGTATAGGTCAACAAAGCTACGTCTTTGTCGAGCAACACAAACTTGAAATTCTCGAGCGAAAAACTTTTGACATCGCAATCAGTCGGGGTGGATTTAACGACCTCCGCTTTACTGCTGATGCCGTCCGAATTGATCGACATAAAATCTTCCGTCACATTGTTTTGAAACCAGCCGGCGTTTTTATTTTTCCACGCTTCCCAACCCGATTTCTCCAACGCGATTATGTCTTCCCTAACCTTGTCGACTTTTGACGTTTTCGTTTGCCCTGACACAACCGTTGACAAGCCGATGGCGAGAATCA
This sequence comes from Pyrinomonadaceae bacterium, assembly GCA_039934315.1. GTDB lineage: Bacteria > Acidobacteriota > Blastocatellia > Pyrinomonadales > Pyrinomonadaceae > OLB17. The sequence goes on from JBDTMK010000162.1 coordinate 915, forward strand.
AAATCAATGTCGTTTTCTTCATGTGTTGTTTCCTTTCTCTACAAATCAAAATCATGGGGAGCACTTCGTTCGCCATGCATATCTATTCAGGCAGATTCATTCGTTTCAGTAAGTCTTTGAATCGCACATCACGACGGAGACTTTCGAATGGAGGGTCGACATTAATGATCGCTCCCGATCTTTCGTCGAGTGCTTTATTGAGCCACTCAAACGCCTTGTCTTTGTCGTCTAGACCGGCGTATATACACGCAATACTCCCAGCCGAGACAAATGAATTCGGTGCCGGGCGTGTCAATTCGGCTAAAACTTTGTGAGCACCTGCTGAATCGCCGCTCACCGCGTAGACGTATCCCAGATACCCCATTATGTCGGGATTGTTGTCGAGCGAACGCGCCTTTTCCAGCGCGGCGATCGCCTCCGGATACTGTCGTTTTCTTTCATAGGCTAGCCCCAATGTTTCATAGCCGGCCCAGTAGTTCGGATCGAGCTCTATCGTCCTCCGTGCCTGTTCGATGGCTTCGTCGTAATGGCCTGCGCAAACGTAACCATACGCAGCGTTGCTGTTGGCATTTAGGCTAAGCGGATTCAGAGTTCGAGAGAGGGTGAATTCCGAAACGGCCTGGTCGAGATTTTTTGTAGCCAACAAATAGTAGGCATATCCGTCATGCGCGGTAGTGGACCCGAGCTCGATCGCTCGTTTGAAATTTCTTTCGCACGCGACCCAGTCGAGCCCATACCAAACCTCATAGATTCCCAATAATGCGTAAGCATCAGCTAACGAGCCATCGAGTTCAACAGCCTTTTGCCCGGCCGCTTTTGCTTTTGGCATGGCCTCACTGCTAGGCAAATACCAGTTACCCGCAGTGTTGTATGCGTATCCCATTCCGACATACGCTAGTGCGTAATTGGGATCCTTTTCGATCGCTTTTTCATAGAACTCGATCGCCTTCTTGTACCCGCCCTGGTTGTACTTGTTTTTGTAGTAATTGCCTTGAAGGTAAAGCTGGTAGGCCTCCGGGTCAGTTGTATAGGTCTTGGTCACCTGGGCCTCATCCGCACCAGAAAGTGTCGTTTTCAGCTTGTTCGAAACATCAAGGGCGATGTCGGACTGGAGTGTAACGAGGTCGGATTGTTTTCGATTGTATTGCTTGCTCCAGACCACCCGGTTCAAAGAGACGTCGATCAACTCGACAAATAGAGATATGTCCTGCCCGCGTTGTACGACCCTTCCGTTCAAGATCGCCTGAACATTCAACTCTTTGCCGATCACCTCCGGATCGGTCTCCTTTCCCTTGTACCGAAACACCGAAGACCGCGGTTTTACATTCAAGTTAGGCAACTGCGACAAACTGCCGATCAGCGTTTCGGTCATTCCGTCCGAAAGATACTCGACATCCGCATTGCCGCTTTCATTGACGAACGGCATGACCGCGATCGACTCGATCTGTTTCGACGACGAGGCGTAGTACCTGTAACCGGCAAACGCGCCGAGAACGACTACGAACAGTAGAAGCGGGAGAGCGAGAAGCCGCCTGTCGAATCGCTGATTTGGTAATTCGGGGACACGAGATGGCAACACCGTAGTCGAATCCGTCGTGTGCAATTGTGTACGCGTCGGCGCATCACCCGCAGCACCAGTCGTGTGGAGGATCGCTGTCTGCGGCTCATCCTGCACCGGCGTGTCGGCCGGGCCGTAGAGAAGCTCGCTTCCGTCATCGAGACAGAAGCCCATGCTGAGGTCATACTCACGTCCGCACTGCGGGCATTTCTTCATAAAGTACTATTCCGGCAAGTTCATTCGTTTCAGCAAGTCCTTGAACCGGGGATCGCTGTAGAGCGGTTCGAACTGGATCTCCCATCGGATCTCCGCCAGCTTCCCGTCTCGGTCTTGAAGGTCTTTCTCCAACCATGCGAATGCCTTGTCTATGTCTCCGCGCCCGATATAAACGGCGGCTATATACTGCCCGATGGCCTGCTTGCGGGCATATTTATCCTCAAGCTCTTTGATAATTGCGCTGGCCTCTGTCTGTTTTCCGGCTACCGCAAGGACATATCCCAAGTCTCCCAAAGCTATGCCGGACCTGTTGGATAGTTCCACCGCCTTTTGCGAAGCCGCTACCGCATCAGTGTTCTGGCCTTTTCTCAAATAGGAGAGCGCAAGATATTGATACGCCGGACCGAAATTTGGATCTATTTCAAGTATCCTCAGGCCTGTTCGAATCGCCCCGTCGTCGTTATTTTGTAATTGGTAAAACCTGAGAATATTGACAGCGATAACACTCGATAGAGGGTCGAGCTGCTGCGCCCGCGTGATTAGATCCGATGCCTCGGCATTTCGTCCCAGGTCCTTAAGAAGTATTGAATACCAGTGATAACCCGTCGCGTAGTTCGGATTAAGTTCATTTACGCGCTTATATTCGGTCTCTGCTTCGGCCCAACGCCACGATTGATGGGCGACTTGACCCAAGGTCGCGTGCGGCTCGGCTAATTGCGGGTCAAGTGTAAGAGCCCGCTCCGCGTAAGTTTTTGCGAGGGGAATTGTTTCGCTGGTTGGGAGACCGGCGTATTCGTTAAGAACCGCGTAGCAGTCGGCAAGACCAACGAAGGCGAGGGCGTAATTCGGGTCTCTATCGGTCGCGATCTTGAACTGCTCGATCGCCTTGTTGAGATTTTCAGCCGTGCGTCTATTCCAGTAGTAACGTCCTCTCAGATAGGCCTGGTAGGCCTCCGGGTCGCTTGCTGCGGCCTTGATGACATTAGTTTCCTCCGCCCCGGACAGTTTAAGGGAGAGTTTTGATGAGATATCCTTCGCGATCTCGCTCTGCAACGAAACAAGATCGGATTGCTTGCGGTGGTACTGCTCGGTCCAGATCACGCTATCTTTCTGGACGTCGACCAGTTCCAAACTGAGTGTCAGTTGATCGCCACGCTGAATGACCCGGCCATTCAGGATAGCTCGCACGTTCAGCTCTCTGGCGATCGTCTGCATGTCGGTGTCCTTTCCTTTATATCTAAAGACCGACGAGCGAGGCTTAACACTCAAATTAGGAATGTTTGACAAACTCTTGATCAGCGTCTCGGTCATACCGTCGGATAGATATTCGACGTCTGGATTACCGCTCTCGTTGACGAACGGCATCACGGCGATTGATTCGATCTGTTTGGTTCTCGAATCGAAATATCTGTAACTGAAAAATCCGCCGACCAGCACCAGGACGGTGACCCCGAGGATCCCAAACAGCTTCTTCGCACTCGCACGCGGCTCAGCCGCCCGTTGAGCGGAAAGGCTATACCTTTCCGACAGGCCTGTTGGAGGCAGAGCCTCCGCAGTTGCATGAATCTGCGTACTAGTCGCTCCTTCCGAGGAAAGGACGACTGAAGGTTCACCTCCGAACGCGCCCAAGATCGCCGTCGCCGGCTCATCCATCGGCGCCGGTCCGTAAAGCAGCTCGCTTCCGTCATCGAGACAGAAACCCATGCTCAGATCGTATTCTCTTCCGCAACGCGGGCATTTCTTCATGACGATTTAGTCGCGCAGCCCCATCCGCTTGAGCAGGTCCTTGAATCGCGGGTCGCTCCTAAGAGGTTTGAAAGATTCCTCCATCCGCATTTCCACGAGGGTCGAACTCCGGTTGTGAAAGCTCTTTTCCAACCGCTCAAAGACCTTATCCTTATCATCGAGTCCGGCATAAACAACGGCTATGTCGCGACCGTCCGCGTCACCCTTAGCGAATCTATATTCAAGCTCCTTTTCAATTCGAAGTGCTTCGCTCCGATTGCCAAGTTTCGCCTGAACATAACCCAAAGTTCTGAGCGTCGCCGCACCGTCCATTAGCTCAACCGCTTTCCGGGCGTTCGCCAAGGCATCTTCGTTCTTCCCCAAGCTCACATAACAATATGCTAGGAGTCGGAATTGAACCCACATCGGAGCGATCTCGACGCCACGGATGGTTTCTGCGATTGCTCCTTGAAAATCACCCTGCTCGTAATACCCGTCGGCGACATTATTGATAATGGCTGGCGACAGCCCATCTGCCTTCTGGGCCTGCTTTATCTGCTCGAATGCTTCGTCGTATTGCCCCTGCGCCCGAAGTAACCGCGAATACCAATGTCGTGCTGTTGGGTAATTTGCATTTAGTTCGATCGATCGTTGGAAATGCTTTTCAGCTTCCGCCCATTCCCACAAATATGTACTTGCCAGTCCCTGAGTTGCATGAGCCTCGGCGAGCGACGGGTCGAGGTCAAGTGCCTTGGCCGCGTAGGCTTTCGCGATCGGGATAACTTCCTTGTCCTTGCCGCGTATGTTGTAAAGAGCAACAAGATACGAATCCGCCATACCGACATATGCCAGTGCAAAATTGGGATCCTTTTCCGAAGCTGCCTTGAATTGCTCGATCGCCAGTTTCAACGCTTCGGGTGTTCGCTTGTTCCAGAAGAAGCGGCCTTTCAGATAGAGTTGATACGCCTCGTTGTCATTGGTGTAGTGTTTCGTCAACCCAACCTCGCTGCTCGAAAGTTGAAGTTGAAGCTTTTGCGTGACGGCGGTCGCGATCTCCCGCTGCGTGGCGAGCAGGTCTGACATTTTTCGGGCGTACTGTTCTGCCCAGATCAGCTTGTTAGTACGCGCGTCCGTCAGTTCAACGCTTATCGTCAGATTATCATCTCGCTGGGTCAACCTGCCCGACATCACGGCATCGACATCCAACTCGCTTGCGATCTTTCCGATGTCGGATTGCGATCCCTTGTAACGACGTACTGCATTCGTCGGACTAACCTTTAATCCGGGAAGCTGCGAAAGGCGATAGATCAATGACTCCGCCAACCCATCCGAGAGATACTCCGAATCTGCATTGCCGCTGCGATTTTCAAACGGGAGCACCGCGATCGAATTGATCTGTCTCGAGGTAGAACCTAGGTACCTAAAACCGAAGAATCCTGCAGCAGCAATCACCGCGAGCAGAAACGGTGCAGCCAGCAGGCGCTTGTCGAATCCGCGATTGCGCACATCGCTGGCATTTGAAGGCAACACCTCCGTGTGTTGTGTGGTATGAATTTGAGCTCGCGTAGGAGCATCCGCTACCGCATCGGTTGTGTGAATGATCGCCGTTGCGGGTTCATCAACTACGCCCGAGTTGGTCGAAGGGCCGTAGAGCAGCTCGGCTCCGTCGTCGAGACAGAACGCCATGCTCACATCATATTCACGTCCGCACTGCGGGCATTTCTTCATACGATCTTATTCCGGCAGATTCATCCGTTTCAGAAGATCCTTGAAGCGCGGGTCGCTCCATATAGGTTCAAACGGAACGAACCATCTGGTCGAAGCCAATTTCCCATCCCGGGTTTGAAAGTCTTTTTCCAACCACGCAAACGCCTTGTCCTTATCACCCAGCCCGACATAGACTTCGGCAAGATCCTGCCCGATCGCTTCTTTCCGAGCGTATTTATCTTCCAGTTCCTTGATGATCGCCATCGCCTCCGCGCGCTTTCCGATCACGGCATAAACGTAACCCTGGGTGCTGATCGTCACTGCTGCCCTCTTTGATAACTCCGCTGCTTTGTCTACGGCCGCGATCGCTTCCGTGTGGCGGCCTTTTACTGCGTACGACACTCCGAGGTCTTCGTAAGCCCCGGCGTAATTCGGATCCAATTCAAGCACCTTGAGGCTGGTTTCAATACTTGCGTCGTGATTATTTTGCAGCTGGTACAGTTCGGCCATATTGACGCCTATCACACTCGAAAGCGGATCGAGTTCGCGCGCTCGTTTGATCGCCGCTGCCGCCTCGTCATTGCGGCCGCTCTCCTTAAGGAAGATCGAATACCAGTGATACACCGTCGGGTAATTCGGATTGATCTCAATCGCTCGTCTGTATTCCGTTTCAGCTTCTTGCCATTGCCACGTCTGTCTGTATACCGACGCAAGTGTCGCGTGAGGTTCCGCCAACTGCGGGTCGATCGCGATCGCTCGTTCCGCATAAGCTTTTGCCTGCGGGGCCGTTTCACTTGTTGGAACCCCGGCGTATTCAGGCAGTACGACATAGCAATCGCCGAGACCGGTAAAAGCGAGAGCGTAGTTTGGATCTCTGTCGATGGCGATCTTGAATTGCTCGATCGCCTTTTTTAAGTTTTCCGCCGTGCGCCGGTTCCAATAGTAACGGCCTTTCAAATAAGCCTGATACGCCTCCGGATCCACCGTCGCAGCCTTTGTAACTTTTGTTTCTTCGGATCCCGAGAGCTTAGGGGTGAGCTTCGTCGAAACGTCTTTCGCGATCTCGCTCTGCAGTGACACAAGCTCGGATTGTTTGCGCTGATACT
>JBDTMK010000163.1:0-7193 GCA_039934315.1 Pyrinomonadaceae bacterium
GGTGCTACTTCTTCAAACGGCAATCGTGATGGTCTTCGTCGTCCAGCCACGTAAAAAGAAAAGTTTCTAGCGGCGAAGCGAGCGATCAAAACTTCAGCCGTCGAGCGAAGCGGTGCGTGGGATGGACAGAAAAGCTTGGATCGAACGTGTGAAACACGCGTGGGGCGCGTGTCGCGTGTTTCACACGCTCTGTTTGAAATTTCGGCGGCGACTACACGCTCCGCTTCGCTCGCATGTAGCTAAAGTTGTTATCGCGTGCTCCGCACGCTACAGCTTGAGCCGCAGAAGCCAGAATGAAAAATGGCGAGGATTTTATTTCTCGCGCCCACGCCCTATACTGAGTCTATGTCCGACTCGAACGCGATCGAATCGATTCTTCATGAATCGAGAATGTTCTACCCGCCGAAAGATTTTGCCGAAAAAGCGCACCTCAAGAGTTTTGACGAATACGAAAAACTTTACGCCGCGGCGGCGGCAGACCCGGAGGCATTTTGGGCGGAGCAAGCTCACGATATCCACTGGTTTAAGAAGTGGGACAAGGTTCTCGAATGGAACGAGCCATTTGCAAAATGGTTCGTCGGCGGCAAGCTAAACATTTCGTACAACTGCCTCGATCGGCATCTCGATTCGTGGCGAAAAAATAAAGCAGCGATCATTTGGGAAGGCGAGCCCGGAGAAGTGCGCACGCTGACCTACTTGCAGCTCCATCGCCAGGTATCGAAATTTGCGAATGTGCTGAAGAAGCTCGGTGTAGTCAGCGGGGATCGCGTCGCGCTTTACATGCCGCTCGTGCCTGAGCTCGCGATCGCGATGCTTGCGTGTGCGCGCATCGGAGCGACGCACACCGTTATCTTCGGTGGATTCTCCGCCGATGCGATCCGCGATCGAGTGAATGACGGGCAATGCAAATTGATCGTCACGGCGGATGGCGGAAATCGGCGCGGCTCCGAGATCAAGCTCAAAGAGATCGTAGATGTTGCTGCCGAGCAATGTCCGAGCGTCGAGAATATTGTGGTCTTTCGACGGACGGGTTCGAAGATCGGTTGGAAGCACGGCCGCGATCATTGGTGGCACGAGCTGATGGAAACCGTAGGCGATGAGTGTCCTGCCGCGGAGCTCGACTCCGAACATCCGTTGTACATCCTCTACACGTCGGGGACGACGGGGAAACCGAAAGGAATTCTACACACGACAGGCGGTTACATAACTCAGATCGCCTACACTACAAAACTCGTTTTCGATCTTAAAGACGAAGACATCTACTGGTGCACTGCCGATATCGGTTGGGTCACGGGGCACAGCTACGTCGTCTATGGGCCGCTCGCAAACGGTGCGACAGTTTTCATGTACGAAGGCGCACCGAACTTTCCCGACTTCGATCGTTTCTGGGCGATGATCGACAGACACAAGATCAATATTTTGTACACGGCGCCGACGGCGATCCGCGCGTTCATAAAATGGGGCGAGCAATATCCGGCTAAGCATGACCTGTCGTCTTTGCGACTGCTGGGAACGGTCGGCGAGCCCATCAATCCCGAAGCGTGGATGTGGTATCACGAAGTCATCGGCAAAGGCCGGTGCCCGATCGTCGACACCTGGTGGCAGACGGAGACCGGTGGGATCATGATCTCGCCCATTCCGGGTGCGACACCTGCTGTGCCCGGAACGGCGACACGTCCGCTGCCGGGGATCATTGTTGATATCGTGACGAAGGCCGGCGTGTCGGTTGGCGAGAACGAGGGCGGATATCTCGTGATCAAGCATCCGTGGCCGTCGATGCTGCGAACGCTATGGGGCGACGACGAGCGATACAAGGAAACATATTGGTCGGAGATCCCGCATTGCTATTTCGCGGGCGACGGCGCCCGGCGGGATGAGAATGGATATTACTGGATCATGGGCCGCGTCGACGACGTCATTAACGTCAGCGGCCACCGGTTGGGAACTGCCGAAGTCGAATCTGCGCTGGTATCGCATGAAGCCGTTGCGGAGGCAGCCGTTGTTGGTCGTCCCGACGATCTGAAAGGCCAGGCGATATCCGCGTTCGTGACGCTCGAAGGCGGACGAAAAGGCGGTGACGAATTGAAGAACGAACTTCGCGCGCATGTCGCAAAAGAGATCGGCGCACTCGCGAAGCCCGATGACATCCGTTTCACGGATTCGCTTCCAAAGACTCGCTCCGGAAAGATCATGCGAAGGCTTTTGCGCGAGATTGCGGCCGGCAACGCGGTCGCAGGAGATGTCACGACGCTTGAGGATCTCTCGGTGCTTGAGAAGTTAAGAGAGGCTGAGGAGTAAAGAATGTGGCGTTAAGCCGCCGGTCTCTGACCTGCCGGCGGTCGATACTGCGAGCTTAACGGCGAGCGTTTTTGATAGACTCGATCTATGGTTAATTTAGAAACAGCAACTTTGGCAGCGGGATGTTTTTGGTGTGTCGAAGCGGTCTTTGACGATCTCAAGGGTGTCGAGGATGTCGTCTCCGGATATTCCGGCGGGCAGAAAGAGAATCCGACTTATCAGGAAGTTTGCTCAGAAACGACAGGACACGCCGAGGTCGTGCAGATAAGATTCGATCCGGCTGAGCTTTCTTTCGGCGATCTGCTCCGCGTCTATTTTACGGTCCACGATCCGACTCAACTGAACCGTCAGGGAAATGACATCGGCTCGTCATATCGCTCGGCGATTTTTTATCACTCGGACGAGCAGAAGCGCGCCGCGGAAGAAGTTATTAAAGAGATCACGGACGAGGGAATTTACGATAACCCGATCGTGACCGAAGTGACCGCGTTCGAGAAATTCTGGCCGGCGGAAAATTATCATCAGGAATATTTCGCTAACAATCCTAACCAGCCCTACTGCGCCGCGGTCGTCGCGCCGAAGGTGTCGAAATTCAGACAGAAGTTTGCGAGCAGATTGAAGAAGTCGGCTTGATGTCGACTAATCTTTTCGTATATTTCGTGGTTCTCGTTTTATAAAACCGGAACCATGAAGCAACGAGGTGATGGCCGGACTTTCGAGCACTTTCGGTTTGGTGTGCTTTCTTGTTCGTGTCGTTTCGAGTGATTTCGTGGTTGTTCTCTCTTAAGAACTGAAACCACGATGTCACACTAAAAGGCACGAACAAAGCGAACCACGAAACACACGAAACGACACGAATAAGACCGGCATTTCAAAAATACAACCCGCGAAATACACGAGAAGAGTCCGCGTTATAACTTGCCAAATAGCATCAAAATCCCTATCACGATGAACGCGACGGCGACGATCCGTTGCAGCCATTCGGTCGGAATATACTGACTGATCAATCCGCCGAAAAGAACAGCGAGTAGCGAAACGAACACCAGCGCAAGGCTCGCTCCGAGAAACACGGCCAGCTTCGAATCGGTACTCGAGGTCATCGTGATTATCGCAAGCTGCGTTTTGTCGCCGAGCTCGGCAAGAAAAAGAGTGACGAAAGCGGTGCCGAAGATTTTCCAGTCCATGACTGCCAGTTTAACTGGGAGCCGAATCCAAGGCTAGTTAGTGCAGTCAAGCAGCGCCTCGATGTGCGCCATCAAACCTAAACGAACGTATTCCGGTTTACGTGCAGTGCTGGACTCACGCAGTTTGCCGGTGAGCCGATGAAACAGCTCGGCGTATTTTTCGTCGCTTCGAAGCCGAAGGAATATAGGCCTAAGAGCCGCGAAAACTGCAGAAGTCACGCTTGATGATTCAGCTTTGGCGGTAAGTCTGATCTTACCGTTCTCGTAGACAATAGCCTTTTCACCGTCAGTCATGAATGGGTAGTCGCAAGCGATCGTTTTACATGCGTTTCGGAACGCCGCGGCGAAACTTAGTTTTCCCTCTTCGAGTGATTCGTCGATCATCCGCAGCAGCTCCGAAAGGGCGCCAAGCACTAGCGCGTTTTCGCTTTCGCTCCGCCCGAGCACAGTGTCAGGATCTGCAGTTTTCGATCGCGTTCCGCCGTGACTCGCAGCCATCGAACGAGCGCCCCTGACGATCGACTTGTCGATAAAAATAGTGCCGGCTTCGAGTCCGGCCGTGCCCTCCCCGGCTTTATAAACATCAATTCGTCCGTGCGGTTCTTTCGCCCGGATCAGAATTCGCTGCAGCGCGCTCTCTCCATGCGAAATGCGCCCGGCGATGTGATCGTACTCGCGGGCGATGATGGTTTTCGAGCTCGTGAAGACGATATCCGCCTCGTAGCTGATGAGCTCGATACGAATGCTGCCGACAAACTGCAGGACCCGAAGGTAGCGTACGAGTGCCCCGACGTTTACAAAAGACGTATTCAGGTTCTGATGGATCGGTTCCTTTTTCATAAGAAGAGCGAGGGTCGGTAGTTCCCATCGTTCCGTTGTCATCGCCGGTTCAGGGTTTCGGGCGGACCCGGTACTACGGTGCGCACCAGAGCATCGAAAGCCTACCAACTCGCTTCTTGAGATTTGCTCACAGAAAAGAACCAATGATCGAGAAGTTCCATTGCATCTTTTGTTTTTTTCGTTCAAAATTCGCTAAACAATTTCCAGGCCGCATATCCGCGGCATCCTTTCAAAAATTTTCGTACGTTGGCCCGAGCCGAAAAGCTTATGAGCACATCTCTTTTTCGAAAAAAATCCATCGCACAGATACAGGCAGATGCGGCAGCAGGTTTTTCCGACGCTGAGCTTGTTCCCGGCGCACCGGGCGAGAATTTAGGCTTGCGTCGAACCCTGAACACGTTCGACCTGACAATGCTCGGGATCGCGGCGATCATCGGAGCCGGAATTTTCGCCATGGTCGGAAACGCTGCGAACCGGGGCGGGCCGGCGGTGATCCTGCTTTTCATATTCGCGGCAGTGGCATGCGGGTTTGCCGCGCTCTGCTACGCGGAGTTCGCTTCGAAAATTCCGATCGCCGGTTCGGCTTACACGTATGCGTACGCGAGCTTTGGCGAACTTCTGGCATGGATCATCGGATGGGACCTGCTCGTCGAATACGCGATCGGCAACATAGCCGTGGCGATCTCGTGGAGCGACTATTTCACCGGCCTGCTCGAAGCGAACGGGCTAAAGATACCGGCGAACTACACGATGGATTTTAGAACCGCCTCGCAGGGATATCAGGCTGTGCAGAGCGCGGTGTCGGATGGCGGCACTCTCGAAAGTCTGAAGGCGGGATGTGCGGCGGCGGACGCCGCGATCAATTGCAATCAACTTGACGCCCATGCGGCGTGGACCAACGCACCGCATATTGCCGGCCTACCGGTGGTCGCCGATCTGCCCGCGTTAGGGATCGTATTCATCATCACGGCGTTAGTTTACGTGGGCATTCGCGAATCGAAAATGGCGTCGAACATCATGGTCGGGGTGAAGCTGGCGATCATACTGCTCGTCATTTGCCTCGGCGCTTTCTACGTGAAGACGGAGAACTGGCACCCGTTCATGCCGAACGGTTTCGGCGGCGTGATGACCGGTGTCTCTGCTGTTTTCTTTGCATATATCGGGTTCGATGCGCTGTCGACGACGGCTGAGGAATGCAAGGATCCGTACAAAACACTGCCGCGAGGAATGATCTACTCGCTCGCGATCTGCACGGTCCTTTATGTCACCCTCGCACTCGTTCTCACCGGAATGGTTTCGTATACGAAACTCGCGGTTGGAGATCCATTGGCATTCGTGTTCGGACCTGAAGGCGTGAACATACCCTGGGTGTCGGGGATCATCGCCGTCAGCGCAATCATCGCGATCGCGACCGTGCTGCTTGTATTTCAGCTTGGCCAGCCGCGTCTGTGGATGGCGATGAGCCGCGACGGGCTTCTCCCTAAGATCTTTTCGTCCATCCATCCGAAGTTTCGAACGCCGTGGTTCTCGACACTTCTAACCGGTGTCGTGGTCGCGGTCCCCGCGCTGTTTATGAATCTTTCGGAGGTTACGGATCTGTCGGTGATCGGAACTCTGTTCGCATTCGTGATCGTCTGCGCAGGCGTCCTTGTAAAAGACAAAGAATTTGCCGGACAGAAAAGATTCGTGCCTTATATCAATTCGCGGTACATAGTTCCTGTTCTGTTTTTGGTAATTGTCGGTCTGCTGTTTTACCTCAACGGTGAAGCGGTACGCAGCTTCTTCACGGATTACTCCTCAACCGAGGAGGCCGCCTTCTACCACAAGATCCCATATTTTGTTTTCATTGCGTTCGCTCTTTTCATGACGATCCTCAGCGTCGTTAAGAAACTGTCGCTGATTCCTGTACTCGGCGTGATGTCCTGCACTTACCTGATGACCGAACTTGGCATAACGAACTGGATCAGATTCGCGGTGTGGCTGATAGTCGGCTTCTTCGTATATTTCCTCTATAGCTATAAGCACAGCAAACTCAATCGACGCGAAGAGCCGGTTGCGGGCTGATGTAGCTCTTTCGGTCGTTTCCTTGATAACGCCAAAGGTCGAAGGCGGCCCGAGACATTTCGCTGACAAGCTTTTTGCACAACTTTACATTTTCAGTAAAACCATCGAAAGTTTCCGCGCGTCTAATAACGGCGGAAACTTTTATTTCTCGGGAGACATAATGAAAAAGATTTTTTTTCTGGCGGCGATGTTCGCTGCATTTACGATTGCGGGTTTCGCTCAGGCGAAGCCGACGGATTTCTCTGGTACGTGGGTTTTAGATATCCCTAAGTCGCAGCTTGGTGAACGCATGCGGATCGAAGCACTGACCATGACGGTCGCCCAGACGGACAAAGAATTGAAGGTCACGAGCGAGACCAAACGCCTTGTCCCTCCCGCGGATGCGGCGGCTCAGCCCGGCCCAAACGGTCCCGGCGGTGGTCGCGGAGCGGGCCGGAACATCGGTGGTGACGGAACGGTAAGTTATTCGCTCGAAGGTAAGGAGACTATCGTGGAGATCGATGGACCCAACGGCAAGATGCCGATCAAGTACAAGGCCGCGCTCGAGGGTGGAAAGGCGAATCTGTCCACCTCTCGCAGCTTTAGTGGTCCGATGGGTGATGTGACCGCCACGACAAAAGATACCTGGACGCTTTCGCCCGACAGCAAGACGCTCACGGTAGTCAGGCTTCAGTCGTCGCCGAGAGGGGACAGTACATCGACACTGGTATTCGCGAAGAAATAAGCGACGCTTGCCCGCGGAACACGCGAAAAATACTCGATGGCATCGTTATTTTGGCTTTGGAACAATATTGACAGTTTGGTGTC
>JBDTMK010000164.1:0-7187 GCA_039934315.1 Pyrinomonadaceae bacterium
TCTCTTCTTTGTCCTTCTTGGGCTCTTTCTTGCCGAAAACATTTGTGATCGGGATCACCTTGCCGCTCTTCGCGACTCGGACCTTCTTTCCGTCACGGACCTCGATTTTCACACGAGTCGGTTTGCCGCTGTCAGGATCGATGAGGGCTATGTTGGAGACGTCGACCCAAGCTTCCTGTTCCCGGATGCCCCCCTCGCGGTTCATCTGCGGTACCGGCTTCTGATGCTTTTTCATCAACATCGCGCCTTCAACCTTTACCTTTCCGTTACGTGCATCGACCTCGATCACCTTGCCACGAAAAGGAGTTCGCTTACCCGCACTGTCATAACGCGCGAACTCTCTTCCTGCGATAAAAACTACCTGGTCGCCGCGTTTGATCTTGCTGCTTACTGTGCCTGTCTTAATCGTTTTCATTACTTTGCTTATGCTTTGTCGATCATCGTTAATAGTAGTTCGATGTCTCAACGATCAACGAACCACGAGCGACAAACTAATTTCTAAATAACTTCAGGTGCCAATGACACGATCTTCATGAAATTCTTTTCACGCAGCTCACGGGCGACGGGTCCGAAAACGCGTGTACCGACCGGCGTGCCGTCGTCCTTGATAAGCACAGCCGCATTTTCATCGAACCGGATATATGTCCCGTCCTTACGGCGAATTTCCTTCCGCGTGCGAACGATCACCGCGTTATAAACTTTTCCCTTTTTCGCCGTTCCGTCCGGTGAAGCTTCTTTTACGGTCACCTTGATCTTGTCGCCGAGCCGGGCGATCTTGCTCGTCGACCCGCCAATCGGCATGATCATGACAACGCGCTTCGCTCCTGAGTTATCCGCGACCGCCAAAGAGGTCTGCATCTGAATCATATAAATTCCTCAACTGATCGTTGATGGTTAATCGTGGCTCGTTGCGAAGTTTCAAATCAGCAACGATCGACGAACAACCTACAACTCTGCTTTCTGAATGATCTCGACAACACGCCAGCGTTTACGCGCTGACAGCGGTCTGGTTTCGACGATCCTTACCTTGTCGCCGATCTTTGCGCCCTGTTCGTCGTGGGCCATAAATTTCTTGCGCTTGCGAACGTACTTCCGATAGATCGGATGCTTGACCAGGCGGTCGACTCGAACGACGACCGTCAAGGTCATCTTGTCCGAGGTAACGACACCGATCTTTTCCGCCCGCTTTCCTTTCTTCACCGGCTCACTCGTTGAGTCTCCGGTGTCTTCGGACTTCGCAGCTTCTTTCGCCGGAGCTTTAGCACGTTTCTTCGGTGCCGCTTCCGTCGTTTTAGCTTGCACTTCCTCGACTGCTTCTGTTTCCGCGGCCGGAGCTTCGACGGTGTTTTCCGTTTCGTCTGTATTTTTCTGTGTAGCCATTTGGTTTAATTAGCCTTCTTCTCGGCTTTAGCTTTCTCGCCCATCAGCGTGTGGACCCGAGCGAGCGTCTTTCTCTCACGTCGAATATCCTTGACCGTTTCGCCGACGCCGAGCGTCTTCCGAAACTTCAAACGGAAAAGCGATTCCTTCAGAGCATCTGCCTGATCGCTTAGCTCTTGAGAACTCATATCCCTAAGCTGTTCGATCTGTTCTTTTCGCTTCATAAATTAAACTACGCCTCCCTCGAGGTCCGCTCGCGAGACAAACTTCGTCTTGAGCGGAAGCTTTTGCGCAGCTAGCTGAAAAGCCTCTCGCGCTAACGCCTCATCGACACCCTGGATCTCATAAAGAATGCGGCCCGGTTTTACGACCGCGACCCAGTGATCCGGAGCTCCCTTGCCAGAACCCATACGGGTTTCCGCCGGCTTCTTCGTGATCGGCTTGTCAGGGAACATCCTGATCCAGATCTTGCCGCCGCGTTTGACGTGACGGGTCATCGCAATACGTGCCGCTTCGATCTGACGGTCCGTGATCCAACCCGCTTCCAGTGTCTTAAGCCCGAAGTCGCCAAAGTCCAGGTTCTGCCCGCGAGATGCTTTCCCGCGCATGCGTCCCTTCATGACTCTTCGGTGCTTGACCTTTTTCGGCATCAACATAACTAAAAACCTCGTTCCTCGTTCGTTGTTGGTTGTTCGTAATTTTTGACCGCGTCCTCACAACGAACAACGATCCACGAACAACGATCCACTATCTTCCTCGATCGTCCCTTCTCGGGCGGCGAGCTCCACGCTCGACCTTAACTTCGTTCATCGGATCGGTCGTCGTACCGCGGGCCATCGACGCATTCGGGTCGAGAATTTCTCCGCGATAGATCCAGACCTTTACACCGATGATCCCAAAAGTCGTGAGTGCTTCTGCAAATCCGTAGTCGATATCCGCACGCAGAGTGTGCAGCGGCAGACGTCCTTGCAGCGACCATTCTGTACGTGCGATCTCGGCTCCGTTCAGACGG
Source organism: Pyrinomonadaceae bacterium (assembly GCA_039934315.1). Lineage (GTDB taxonomy): Bacteria > Acidobacteriota > Blastocatellia > Pyrinomonadales > Pyrinomonadaceae > OLB17. The sequence goes on from JBDTMK010000164.1 coordinate 2,393, forward strand.
CCGGCGATCATAACTTTGATCCCCTGTGCTCCGAATCGTTGCGACTCTTCCATCGTCTTCTTCATCGCACGTCGAAAAGCGATACGCTTCTCGAGCTGCTGGGCGATCTTCTCGGCCTGCAGCTGCGCATTGAGCTCGGGATGACGAATTTCCTGGATCGAGATCAGCACTTCACGACCGGTCTTACGCGAGAGATCTTCACGAAGCTTTTCGATCTCCGAACCTTTTCGGCCGATGATGATGCCCGGACGCGACGTATAAATGATGATCTTGAGACGGGTAGCGGCACGCTCGATATCGATGTGCGAAACACCACCGCCGCTAAAACGTCTCTTCAGATCGCGCTTGAGCCTGAGGTCTTCAGCGAGGTATTTGGCGAAATCGTGTTTGGCGAACCAGTGCGAATGCCAATCCTTGTTGTACCCGACTCTGAATCCGTATGGATGAACTTTCTGTCCCATATTTTGATTTGGGATTTGCGATTTGGGATCTAGGATTTGAAAATCCGAAATCCAAAATCCAAAATCCGCATTCCCCTACTGTCTTTCGAGTTCCTCGTTCGTGTCCAGCTGTTTTTCGTCAGCCGGCTTGCTCTCGTTCAATGTTTCGGACGTCTGCGTTTCGACGTTTTTTGCATCTGCGACTTGAGCCTCATTCTTGGCTTCGACAGCGTTAGCCGTCTCAGCCGGCGTCTGCGTGTCGACGACCTCTTCAGCGGTTTCAGCCTTTGCCTTTTTAGGAGCGGCCTTCTTTGCCGGTGCCTTCGCTTTTGCCTTAGTTTCTCCGCCCTCGGCTTTCTTCGCCGCGTCCCTCTTCGCTTTCGCGGCGAGGCCTCTTAATTCTTTCTCCGACTTCGCCTGCTCTTCGCTCGTCACCTGGATTGTGATGTGGCAGTAGTGCCGCTGTTCGCGATATGCACGGCCCTGCGGAGCGGGACGGACACGGCGGCGATTCTTGGTCGGCCCCATGTCAACGAAACAGGTCTTTACCCAGAGCCCGTCCGGATCGATCGCGATGTTCTGCTGCTCTGCAGCGTAGGTCGCGTTCGCGATCGCCGAGTTCAAACACTTCGCGATCGGATCGGCCGCTCGTTTGTCGGTAAATTTCAGGATCGCCAGAGCTCGTGAAACGTTCTGCCCGCGGATCATGTCGATCACGAGCCTTGCCTTTCGTGGGCTGCCTTTCAGATGCTTTGTCTTTGCTATCGCTTCCATAATTCGATTTTGGATTTTGGATTTGCGATTTTGGATTAAAGAGCGAAATCTAAAATCCAAAATCTAAAATCTAAAATCCGGCCTACTTCCTCTTTGCCATTTTCTCCGCTTTCGTTCCCGGGTGTCCTTTGAACATCCGGGTCGGCGAGAATTCACCCAATTTGTGTCCGACCATATTCTCAGTGACGAAGACCGGAATGTGCCGTTTGCCGTTATGCACGCCGAAGGTCAGTCCGACCATATCCGGCGAGATCGTCGAGCGTCGCGACCATGTTTTGATCGCCGGTGGTTTCTTGCCGCCGTCAGCGATTCGCTGCAGTGTCCTGGCAACGCTAAGATCGATAAAAGGTCCCTTTTTTAATGAACGAGGCATCTTTCAATTTTGGATTTTGGATTTTGGATTTTGGATTTGATTCCGCGTTCCGCACTCCGCATTCCGCACTCCCTATTTCCTTCTTCTATCCTTCACGATCATATTGGTCGTGCGTTTGTTGCGACGTGTCTTGTAGCCACGTGTCGGCTGTCCCCACGGAGTTACCGGGTGACGTCCGCCCGAAGTCTTTCCTTCACCACCACCATGCGGGTGATCGACCGGGTTCATGGCGACGCCGCGAACTTTCGGACGCCGACCCATCCAGCGACTGCGGCCGGCCTTACCAAGCGAAACGTTTTCGTGCTCGGTATTTCCAACCTGGCCGACTGTAGCCATGCAAACTACGGGAACGCGTCGAACCTCACCCGAAGGCATGCGAAGCTGTGCGTAATCGCCTTCCTTCGCCACGATCTGGGCGAAACCGCCAGCTGATCTAACCATCTGACCGCCCTTTCCAGGCCGCATCTCGATGTTATGAACTTCAGTGCCGAGCGGAATGTTCTTGATCGGCAGGGCATTGCCCGGGAGAATATCGGCTTCTTCGCCGCTCAAGATCGTCGTGTCCACTTTCAAGCCGACGGGAGCGATGATGTATCGCTTCTCGCCGTCGAGATAGGTGATCAGTGCGATGTGCGCCGAGCGGTTCGGATCGTATTCGATCTGCGAGACCTTTCCGGGGATACCGGCCTTGTCTCGCTTGAAGTCGATGATCCGGTAATGCCGTTTGTGACCGCCGCCGCGACGGCGGATCGTGATCCGTCCATCGTTGTTACGTCCGGAAATTCTCTTCTTCGGTTCAAGCAACGACTTCTCGGGGGTTGCTCCCGGCGTCAACTCGTCGCGCGTCAAATATGTCTGATAGCGCCGTGCCGGTGATGTCGGTTTTAATCTTTTGATTCCCATATCTCAATTTTGGATTTGGGATTTTGGATTTTGGATTTCAAATCCGCATTCCGCAATCCGCATTCCGCATTCCCTAAATTGCTTCGGCGTAATCGACCATCGGCTCGCCTTTCTTCAGAGTGACGTAAGCCTTTTTCCAACTAGGACGGCGTCCTTCCTGGCGACCGCGCTTTTTAATCTTGCCTTCGTAGTTCACGGTGCGAACGCTCGCAACTTTGACGTTGAAGATCTCCTCGACCGCCTTCTTGATGTCCAGCTTCCCGGCCGTTTTTTCGACACGGAAAGTGAGAACCTGCCCGACCTTGCGGCCGCTATTCTCGTCCGTGGAATCTTCCTTGAGGATCACGCTCTTTTCCGTGACGACCGGCGATTTCAATATGTCCCAAACAGTAAAATTACTCATTGTCGGTCGCTTCCTCCTTCTTCACAGCTTTCGGCTTCGACTCTTTCTTCGGCGCGGCTTCTTCGACAGCTTTCGCTGCTTTCGGCTTCGCTTCCTTCTTCGGCTTTGTTTCTTCGGTAGACCCAGCCTTTTCAGCTTTCGGCTTAGCTTCCTTTTTAGGCTTCGGCGTTTCCTCTGCAACCTCGTCCGACTTCCCGCTTTCGGTATTGGGATCGAGAAGCTGATTCAGCTCTTCAACCGCAGCCTTCGAGATCAAAAGTTTTTCGTGATAAAGAATGTCGTAGATGTTCAGCCCGAAGCTGTTCGTGACCTTGGTCTTTTCGACATTACGCGACGACAAAACGAGGTTCGAATTGTCCAGCGAATCGACGATCAATGTTTTGGCTCGTTTGCGATTCTCGGCCAAACCGAGAGCTCCGACCGCTTCCAAGAAATCTTTCGTCTTCGGAGACGTAAAACCGAACTCGTCGATGATGATCACGTTCCCTTCGCGAAGCCTTTCCGAAAGAGCCGAACGCAACGCGCCGCGGCGCATTTTCTTCGGCATCTGGTAGGACCAGTCGCGGGGCTGCGGTCCGTGAACGTTACCTCCGCCTTTCCACAGCGGCGAGCGAAGCGATGCAATACGCGCTCGGCCGGTGCCTTTCTGCTTCCAAAGCTTGCGGCCCGAACCCGAAACGTTTCCGCGGGTCTTTGTCGCGGATGTTCCCTGACGGCCGTTCGCCTGATAGTTCATCAAGGCAGCGTGGATCAACGATTCATTCAGCTCAACGCCGAACACCGCGTCCGCCAGGCTTACTTCGCCAACTTCCTTATTCTTCAAATTGCGAACCTTTACGGTAGGCATAATTTCTTCCTCAGTGATGAGTGATAAGTGATAGTGATAAGTGAAGAGAAGTCCTCATCACTTTTCACCAGTCACCGGTCACTAGCTTTTCTTAACAATAACCAAACTTCCGTTCGGTCCAGGTACTGCACCACGAACCATTAACAGATTGTTTTCGGCATCGACGCGGGCGACCGTCAAACCCTTGACCGTCACTCGGGCGTCGCCCATATGTCCCGACGAACGGGTTCCTTTGATAACACGCGACGGATATGCGGACTGACCGATCGAACCCGGGGCGCGCACGTTCATCGAACCATGCGACTCGGGACCGCGCTTGAAATTGTGCCGCTTGATGGTGCCGGCGAAGCCTCGTCCCTTCGATGTGCCGACGACCTCGATCTTGTCACCGTCCGCGAAAACGTCGACCTTTACCTGATCACCTATCGCCGCTTCAGGCTCGTCTGTCAGACGAATCTCTTTCAAGACCCGCGTCGGAGGAATGCCGCCACCCGTTTTCTCGAAATGTCCGCGAAGCGGCTTTGTAACATTCTTCAAACGGATGGGCGCATCTTCCACGAGCCCGAGCTGAACTGCGTTATAGCCGTCACGGCCCGCCGAGCTCTTAGTTTGAACGACTACGCAGGGACCCGCTTTGATAACGGTGACCGGCGTTACCGTTCCGTCTTCCGCGAAGATCTGCGTCATTCCGAGTTTTCTACCAATGATTCCGCTAATCATAATTTCGATTTTGATTTTGGATTTGCGACTTTGGATTTAGCGGTCAGCCAAGAGGCCAATCTAAAATCCAAAATCTAATATCTAAAATCAATAAGAGGATCGACAAAATGCACCTTGACAAGGTCAACATCTTGATGGTTGACGACAAAGCCGATAACCTCCTCGCTCTGGAAGCTCTTCTGGGCGACCTGGGCCAGAACCTGGTGAAAGCTTATTCGGGAATGGAAGCACTGAAATGTGTATTGAAGCAAGATTTAGCCTTGATTTTGATGGATGTACAAATGCCTGGGATGGACGGCTTCGAGACGGTCGATCTTATCAAAGAGCGCGACCGT
>JBDTMK010000165.1:0-7181 GCA_039934315.1 Pyrinomonadaceae bacterium
TAAGCAATTCCGAGCGAGCGAAAACGCTTCCCTTCGCGGTCGGTGAGCAAATACCATAAACCGGCGAGCCAGATCGGTGCGGTAAATGGAAGCAGGATGAAGATCTGCTGCCAGAAGAATTCAAGCGGACCGAGGACGACATTTTTACCCGACGCCTGGACACTTCTTAACAGCTCGAGCGTTGCCCAGTCGTTTTGATATTGCCAGATAAGATTAGGCAGAAACAGCAAGAATGCGATCAGGCCGCCGATCCAAAAATAACGATCCGCGATGAACTTCCGGTCCCGCGTCGCGATCAACGAGAGGACAAGAGCGACCCCGAAAAACACCATCGAATGTTTATTCATCAAGCCGAGCCCGGCGAACGCTCCGAACATCATCCAGTATCGCGAATCTTCCCGCTTTACCGCCCAGATATAGCTCAATACGCAGCCCATCCAAAAGATCGGCTCGTAAACATTCATCGAAAGCAGCAGATCGATCCCGAGGTAAATGGGTGCGACCAAAATCCCCAGACATGCCAAAAGCATACCGATGTGGCGCCCTCCAAACTCGCGAACTATCAGACCAGTTAAGATTATTTTTAATGCGCCGGCTATCGTCGGAAAAAGATGAATCGCGTAAAGAGAATCGCCAAATACTGCCCTGCTGAACCACGTCAGAAAGATGCTCAACGGCGCATGATCCGGATATCCCCATGCCAGATGATCGGCACAGGCAAGGAAGTAAAGTTCGTCCCGAAAGTATCCGTAGTTGGCTCCGGCGAAGATGTAGAGAAGAATTTTTAAACTTGCCAGGGTTAAAGCTATCGAGATCGGTTGCGACGGGTAATAGAATTTATTTTCAGCAGCCATCATAGCCGAATCATGAAATCGATAGGTTGGGATGCAATTTTCTTGTTGCGATCCTGGCGTCTTTGAAATTGGTTGAAAACTTCTTACCGTACTTGTACAATGCCCCTGTACAACTTATGCCGATAGAAACAACATACAGCAGCGCTCGAAGTAACTTAGCATCTTTACTTTCTCGCGTCACCGATGACAGCGAGGTTGTGGTGATCAATCGCCGCGGCCTCGAAGCTGTCGCGATGGTCAGCGCGTCGGAGCTTTCGAGTCTGCTTGAAACCGCTCATCTTCTTCGCTCACCTAAGAATGCGCAGAGATTGCTGAGGGCGTTGACGCGGGCTCAAGCCAAAACACAAAAACCAAGCTCAATGGATAGACTGAGAGAGGAGTTCGGCGTTGGCAAGCGCAAAGAAAAGTAAAGCCCGCGATGCCGTATTTCATCCCGAGTTCCGTGAAGACCTTCGTTTCTGGGCTGAAACAAATCGCAAAACTCTGCTCCGCGCACTCGATCTCGTCGAAGCCATTCTACGTGATCCTTTCACCGGCATCGGCAAACCTGAACCTCTGAAATATCTCACCTCGGGCGCATGGTCGCGGCGGCTTACTCAGGAACATCGAATCGTTTATTTAGTGAGCGAGGCGAGAATCGATTTCCTTCAGGCTAGGTATCATTATTAACCGTTTGCTCTTCCACTTCGTCGAATCGCACCCATTCGCCTTTCGGCTTCAATGACCTGTCAGCACCCAGTAGCGCGAAGAATATCGAGAATGAAGCAAGCGGGAGCCCAATTTGTAGAAGCCGCTCTCTAAAGGTCAAAAAAACTTCTGTCGTTTGCATGGGCTAGAATACTGCCGTCCCGACGCGGTGTCCGGGAATGTTGGGCGATTTTGACAATAAAAGACATTTAGTAGGATCAAACCAAGAGGCATGCGCACCGGAACAATAGCCAATATGCGAAGTAACTTTTGTTTGTTCTTCGCACCATTCCTCGTAAGCCTAAACAATTCTCACTTCGCCGGCTCCACTGCAGATAATTCCGATCTCGTAGGTTTCCACGTGCTCACTGATCGCAGTTTTCATTTTTTCCGAACAAATGACTACCATCCCGATCCCCATATTGAACGTCCGGAACATTTCATGATCCGAGACATTTCCGAGCCGGTGCATGACGCCAAAAACGGGAAGCTCCGGCCAGGTGCCGCGGTTGACCTCGACGGAAACGCCTTCTGGCAAAATTCGTGGAATATTTTCGAGGAACCCACCGCCGGTGATGTGCGCGAGACCTTTGATCATTCCCGAATCTAGAAGCGGCCCGATCTTCGGAAGAAAGCTTTGATGGGTTTTTAGAAGCGCGGCGCCAACCGTTTCGCCGAGTTCGTCGAGGAAAGTGCCGGGCTTATAACCACCGATCTCGAAGAAAAGTTTTCGCGCAAGCGAGTAGCCGTTTGTCTGCAATCCGTTCGACGGAATACCGAGAACAACATCGCCGGGCACGATGGACCTGCCGTCGATAACCTTCGACTTGTCGACCACGCCGACAATAAAACCCGCGAGATCGTATTCACCCAGCGAATAAAAATCCGGCATCTCGGCCGTCTCGCCGCCGAGCAGCACGCATCCATTTTCTTTGCACGCCCGCGCCATTCCCTCGACGACCGACGCAGTCACATCCGACTCGAGCTTACCGGTCGCGAAATAGTCGAGAAAGAACAGCGGCCGTGCACCCTGGACGAGGATGTCGTTGACGCAATGATTTACGAGGTCCGCTCCGACGGTGTTGTGAATACCGGTCTCAAACGCGAGCTTCAATTTCGTCCCGACGCCGTCCGCCGATGCGACAAGGATCGGATCGCTCATCTCCGGAAACGCCCCGGAAAACATTCCGCCGAAGCTTCCGATCTCGGTAAGCGTGCGTTCGTTAAAAGTGCTTCGCGCCAATTCGCGGATCTTCGAGACGGCGCGATTTGCGTTATCGATCGACACGCCGGCATCGGCGTATGAAATTGATTGCGACATAAAAAGACGTCACGCTCGCTCGGGAGCGATGTGGAACTCACGTTCCAGTATGTTGTAAAACCCCGAATCCGAATCAACAGCGATCTCGTTCCTTTGACCGTTCTCGGTAGTAATGAAGCTTTTTTCGGACAAAGTCTTTCGGCCCGTTTCCGTCATGATCGAACAAAGCTTTCCTTTCTTGAAATGTGAATCCGGCGAGTATTGCTGAAAGTCGCAAATCTCCTCGAATTCAAAAAGTTCGCGGGCGATGTCCTGGAAAATATATTCGGAGACCCAAAGCCCATTGTTCTGTTTCGCAACCTTGAAGTATTCGGAATCGTACTTTCGAATCACAAAAATGCCGGCCGGATCGCTCTGTTCGACATCGAGTACGAATTGTAACGGCTCGGCTGAAAACGAGCCGAATCCGACATCGGCCAAATATTCCACACCGCCAATAGTCACGATCATCGCCGCATGATCGAACTCCGGACCGAATTCCTTACCGTTGAATACCCGTGCCGAGATCAGTCTAGTTTCAAATCCGATACTTCGAAGCAGAACATTGAATAGTCCATTGAGCTCGTAACAAAATCCGCCTCGCCGGCTTGAAACTATCTTCTCGAAAAACTTTTCCTCGTCGAGTGCGATCGGCCGCTTCCAATGAATATCCAAATTCTCAAACGGCACCGCGGTAAGATGTGCTCTCTGAAGCCGCCTAAGGGTTTCGATGTTCGGATGAAGTTCAGTGCAAGCGACACCGATCCTCAATAGGTAATCGGCCATCCTCACTTGGACACCACCTTCCACTGCAACCCTTTCACGCTGGCGCAAGTCGGTCCGCCATCGCGCCCGACCCCGGGCATCGTCGTCTCAATGACAGATTCTAGATCCTCGACCGCCCTTTGTATTTGCTGCTTCGTGATCGACATAAGCGAAAGCTTTGCCCGGCGTGCCCACGCTGTGCCAGGCTGTCCGGCGTACGTCCCGGAGTTTACATAAACGAATCGCGAGCCTTTTGGTCCTTGAGCAAACTTGCCGAGAAAGTTCAAATAATCTCCACCTACGTCCACCGATATCTCAAATTCGAAGGAAAGCGCGGAATCTGAGATCGACGCAGGCTCGAGCAACTCCTCCTTGCCTTTCTGCACGCGTGTCTTAACGCCGGAGAGCGGTCTATCGACTATTACGCGGAACGGGATCGGATACTTCATTTGATCGAAAGAGAATTATAGTCGCTGGTGTCAGCGTTGACTATTTGCGGCGCACACGATTAGCATTTTTTAACGCCAACCGGGCGGCGAAACTAATTCTTCCGACAAGCCAAAGTTTGTCGTACATTCTAACTATGAGTTTTACGTTGCACGATCTAGGGTCGGACAATTTCGAATTCAGCTCCAACGTTTGGAGTTGGAAGGCCGCGCTCGAGATCATCAAAAGCGTTGATATCATCAGCGAGGGCAAGATCCGCCAAATGAGTTACAACGGGACCGGCGTGAAGGTCGATGTTGAGGATGCACATGCGATCGGTGAAGCGATTCGCGCAAAGATCCTGCCGAAGATTCCGGAACAGAGTCGGATGTTCGCCGATCTTCGCATCACCGACGAGCCTGACGACATGACCCTGCATCGCGATGGCGATGAGCAGTGGAAGAACTACAGCGTGACGCGCGATTGGCTGAAGGAGTTCTCGGAATTTTGTCTTCGGTCCAAAGGTTTTCAGATCTTTTAATAGATGGATTTTCTTTCCGATAACATCTGGGCCCAGATGGTCTTGCTCGTCGTGTTTGCGACAGCTCATGGATACGCCGGCGCCTGGCTGGCTGTCAGAATGTTGTTCCGCCCTCGTCTGCCTTTCAAAATTCTCGGTATCACATTGTTTCCGCAGGGAATGATCCCTCGCCACCGCGATCGCCTTGCGGCCGCGATCGGTAAAGCGGTCGGTGACGAGCTTGTGTCGACAGACACCATCATGGAGCAACTGCTCGGCAAGGATTTTCTTCGCCGGAAGATCCGCAGCGTGATCGATTCATACACGCAGGATATCGTCTCCCAAAGTTATCCGTCACTTATCGAAACACTGCCCTCGAACCTGCGGGCGCCAGTACTCGAGGCGATCACGTCACTTCAATTCAAAGTCGCGGAGCACATTGAAACGGTCCTCAAGAGCGAAGAATCGCTCGCAATGGTGAGCGTCTTTGTCGAGCGCCGCGTCGATGAAGTTCTGTCGCGCCGGGTCTCGTCAGTTGTCGATGACGAAACATTCGAAAAGATAATCGGCTTCGTCGAAGAGCGCATCCGGTCAGCCATAAATTCTTTCGAGCTTGAACAAAAGGTTCGAGGATTTATTAGCCGTCGTGTCGACGATCTGGCACATACGGAGACGCCGATTGGTGATCTTTTCACAGCCGATGCCGTTTCGCTGCTGAAAGAAAAGGCGGGTGAACAGATCGAGCCGATGGCTCATCATCTCGCAGAGATCGCGGCGGCCGAACGCACACGAAATCAAATCGGCGCCCTGATTAAGCGGGAAGTCCACGATTATTACGAAGCTCTGCCCTTCTTTAAAAAGATCTTTGTTTCTCGGGAGAACTTGCTTGGTGAAGTCGACGATCTCGTCAACGAGAGTTTGCCGCGACGCATAGAAGAAACTTTGAAAGGCGATTTCTTTGCCGAAGAAGCGCGAAACTTTATCGACTCAAGCATCGATACCGCACTTGCTCGGCCGCTGCCGGACGTCATCGGAAAAATCAATCCCGAGCAACTGGAACGTTTCAAGGAACAGATCGCAAAGGCGGCTTTATCGCTTCTGCGGGGCGACGAGATGATGCGCCAGGTCTCGGCCTATCTGACAGACACGCTCGAACAATTTCGACCGCACAGTATCGACTCGATCATGCGTGCTTTGCATCCGGAGTCCGAAGCAAAACTAAAAACGATGCTGTCGAATGGACTGCTTAATATAGTTTCGCGCGAGGACACGTCCAAAATTATCAACTCGATGCTCGCAACCCAGATCGACAACCTGCTCGCCGCTCCGATCGGCAAGCTCTCCGACAACATATCGGAAGAAAAGCTTTTCGCCGCCAGCGAAGGGTTCGCCGAAACGATCATTACAGCCATCAGAGAGAAACTTCCCGAGGCGATCAAGGAGTTCAATGTCGGCGGGGTGGTCCAAGAAAAAATCGACGCTTACCCGATCGAGAAACTCGAATCCCTCGTGCTCTCAGTTGCGAAAGACCACCTACGCAAGATAGAGGTGTTCGGGGCCGGCCTCGGCTTATTTCTCGGACTCGCACAGGCTTGGTGGTTCTACTATTTTCACAAGTAATCCGCCGAAATCATTTTTCACTGAACATCCGGTCAGCGGATTTCCGTAAAACACCTCGCCCTCCGAGGCCGTCGAAAGCTCTTTGCTGTCCGGAGGTGGCGAACAACAACCGACGCGGCTCTTGATCGGATCACTCGCGACAGATGCGGTAATACAACAGTTCGAAACTCTCCCGAGGGCTCGAAAATAGCGTTTGTCCGGGGCTGCTGCAGACACGAATCAGTTCTTCTAACGGGTCTATTTGCAGAATGATCGATAGACCATCGAACTTTCGCCGAACTTTTCTTCCTACCAAAGCGTTTGCTCACATCAGCTAATTCGCTCGGAGGAAATTATGAAAAAGATCGGGATTTTAATATTTATCATTGCGATAATCGTTGGGGTAGTCTTTGCGAATCTGTTCTCGTTCGGCCGCATAACCGGAAAGCTCGTTAACTTTTCAGTTGGCACGAGTGTTAAAGGATCAGGCAATCTGGGATCCGAAGTGCGAACTGCGGAGGATTTCCAAGGAGTCGATGTGAGTGGAGTCTTCAAGGTTGAAGTTACTGCTGGAAAAGAATTCTCCGTCCAGGTCGAGGCTGACGACAATCTGCTTCCCTATGTAAGAACTGAGGTCGAGCAAGGAATTCTTCATATCGAAATGACTGAGGGGGTCAAGTCTGAAAATCCGCTGCGAGTGCTTGTAACGGCGCCGGATATCGAAAGCGTGGAAGCTTCAGGCTCGACAACCGTATCTGTGACCGGTATTAAAAACTCTTCGCTCGAGATCGACGCGAGCGGCCATTCAAAAGTAAAGGTTGATGGTGAAACAGACGAAGTGAGTGTCGCGGTAAGCGGTTCGAGCTCTGTCGATGCAGAAGCGCTTAAAGCTCGTACGGCATCGGTTGATTCGAGCGGTGCAAGCAGCGCAAGTGTCTTCGTGACAGAGCAGCTAGCGTCCAATGCTTCGGGGGCCAGCAAGATTTTTTACTCGGGCAATCCTTCGAGTGTCGCGAAAAGCACGTCGGGC
>JBDTMK010000166.1:0-7178 GCA_039934315.1 Pyrinomonadaceae bacterium
TTCCCGATGGATCTAACGCGACCGCCCAGCTAGTGTTCAAGTTAACGGATCTTAAGGGCGGCTCGGACGGGAGCGGGGCATCTTACGATGCAGACACGGAAACATTGACTCTTAAGTTGGACGTAACAGAGTTACGCAATTATTCCGATACGATTAAAGGCGGGGCGCCGACGGTACTTCTGGCATCCTCGGATTTTCAGAATCTCGGAACGTATGTCGGGCAAAACGCTTTCGGGGTCAAACGCGAGATCAGCAAATCAAAATTAACGCACTATCGGCTGGTTATAAATAACGCCCTTGAGTTTCCGCAGTCCGAGAAAATGGGTTACGGCTACACCCCGGATTTGTTGATTGAGCCGTCCGGCATTATGAACAGGCTCTCGATCGGGTGCGAACACGGTCCCGTAAAATTCGCTTTTTCTTCCAGCTTTGCCAGCCTAGTTGATATGTTCACTTAGCCCTCCGTCCGAAATATTCAACGTTGCAGCGGTCATTCCTGCCTGCACGAATTGAACAATTATCGCCTCTTTGTTGAGCGGCTTTTCGCACTTGGCGCAGACTTCGGGCTGTTCGGGCATCACGTCGCCGTTGCTTCGACGGGGAGGCCGCAGATCTCTCCGGATAGTACTCGAATCGCATGCGGATATATTGTGGAAGGTAAGACAGAACTCGCTATTTTTTCCGTGGAAGGCGGCGATCCGATTAGCCTTTTTGAGCTTCCTAGGCGGGCGAATCTTCGTCTCGGTGTTCGCTGGACACCCGATGGCAAATCCGTTGCTTTCCGTGATTGGATTGGAGGAATTTGGAAGCAAGATATTGCGGGTGGCCACCCGCAAAAACTACGCGGGCTGCCGGACGAAAAGCTTTATGCGTTTGATTGGTCGCCGGACGGAAAATATTTTGCATTTACACGCGGCAGCGAGATTCGTGATGTGGTACTGATTGGCGGGTTTCATCCGTAACGACCAACCCGAGCGACACCGACGAAGAGAGAGATATAGGTCCGTCGAACCAGATTGTATCTAAAATTGCGCTGGGCGGTGCCGGGAAATATCCCATGTATTCCCACTACAGCGATCTCCGAATCTGGTTCGCTATAGACAACAAGTCAGAGAGTTGCTTTAGAGCGAAGAAGGGGTTAGAGAAACGAAAACAAAGATGGCGGGTCGAAGCCGTATTCGGGAATATAAAACAGAACAAGGGATTCAGGAGGTTCTATCTAAGAGGCATGGAGAAAGTGAACATGAAGATCGAGATCACCGCGTCCGCCCACAACTCCAGCGGTTAAAGATAAGACCGGGCACTGAAGACCCAGCCGAGCCGCGCTGCGAAGCGGTAACAAAAGAGAGGCCGTCAGAAATCTCGTTTCTAGACGGCCTCTTTTTCTTATCTGACCTTTAGCATCGGGTCCCCGAGCAAAGCCCACGAGAGGCGGACATCCGGGCTGTCGAACGGCGGTACTAGTGCCGTCTTCGCATCGCGGATCAAATCACCCATCCGAGGGATACTTCCATCCCCAACTTTCGAGTAAAAGCGGACTGCCATTTCTTCCTGAACATTTGGGAGAGTCTTTCCGCTCGAAGCCCAGGCGGCAACGGCACCCTTGTTCGGAGCGTTTACAAGCGTTTCGGCAATACTCGGATAGTAAAGCCAGTGAAAATATCCGTTCAGACACGTAAGCATCGTATAGATGGCCGGGCTGTGGTCTGTAGTCAAAGGCACCGAGACTACGCTGAAGAACAACGGATTGCCGCCCCATGATCCAGGTGATCCGTGCCCGGAGTAATTAACCATAAACTTGCCGGTATTCATGGCAGTGAGCAGGTTCGAGTTTGCGTCAGTTTCACCACGAAAGACGAAAGTCGCGGGTGTATCCACGGACAACTGAGTGCGAAGCCGGTTGCTCATAGTCGAAAAGCTGTACCCATCATTGAAGTCATAGGCGAAAAGGACTCCACGACTATTCAACGAGGTAGGGGTAAGGGCGCTCTCCCAGGTCGTCGTTTTGGTGAACATCGTATTCACCTCGGCGACGGTTCGCGCCGGAACACGGCCTATCGCGATTTCTGTCAAGCCATCGTTATTGAAGTCCGCAAGAGCTTCGTCGCTCGCTGTCTCGCTGTAAACCGTTGTCACTAACTTCACCGGAACAAAATCATAGAAACCTTCATTCTCGTAGTTCCGGGGATCCCACGAAGCATCGCCGATCAAAAGAACATATTGGGGTGCGGTCTGCCAATTCTGAAACGCATACTGCAAGAAGTCCTTGATCGAATTCGAACTCAGCTCCCCGTAGTTGTATTCGTCGAACAGCTCCGAAACTTCGATAACCTTGACAGTGAAGCCCTGGCCGCGCCGGTACTGAGCCCACGCCTCCGCCTGGGTCATAAAGTCTTTGTAAGAAATGATAACCAGGTTCGCAGCGTTCGTCGGGACGCCGACAAGCTCGGGATTGTTCGCTGTTACTGTTTCCGGAGCCAGGATGGCGGAATCCTCAACTGCATAAAGGGACCGTTCGCGTGCCGCAGGTATGTCAGCTCCGAATGTCGCGCCGTTCTGTTGAAACACCAGATTTGTCATCAGGACGGGATTTGCTTCCCGCGTGATATCGAAAACTCGGACGTTCTGCGACGTGAAACCATCGAGTTTGGCAACCCGAAAATTCTGCGTATAGAAACTTAAGTTGTTCTGTTCAGCCACGTACTTCCGGTTGTATGTGATGCTGAGCGTATCGAAGAAAATAAAGTCTCCGGCCGGACCGCCAGCTCTGAACTTGATACTGTTAGCACCTTCAATCAGGAGTGACGTCGGAATCGTATAGGTGCCCGTGAAATTATCGACGTTGACTCCGTTCACCGACGCAAGGGCCTGGCCGTTAAGGATAACTTCTACCACATGATTTCCCGCGGAATAGCCCTGAAATCGAAGTTGCATTGTCGCAGCGGGACGGCTGAAATCGATACCAGATAGATCGAATGTCATGGGCGCTACGTTCGCACTGGCGCCGTAGCCTCGACCGAAGTAGTTTTCAGCGTCGCCGTTGAAAATATCATCGACAAACTGGATACGTTCCTTTTTGACGAAGGTCTGTGTGTAACTGGGAGTGACCACGGTTCCTGCCCCGGCGCGGGCTACGCGGCTCTCCATCCGCTTGCCGGAAACTGGGCCCTTCATCAAATAGTACGTCCGCGTGTCGGCTTCCTGTGTGTCGGTTCCGATCCCGTAGAATTCGATGTAGCTTGCGTTCGGTCCGACGATTATCGCCTGCTCAACGCCTTCAACGTAAAGCTGCCAGAGACTTGAGTCGCTGTTGACGTCGAACAAAGCCGCCTCGAGCTGCGCGCGGGTCACCCTATAAATACCCGTACGCTTTACACCGATCCGCGCGACATTCGGTTGCGATATGACCATCCGATGTGTGGAAGAGTCCGCAAACTGCCTATATTCTTCCATCTCGCTGACGATATCTTTTGTAAATCTGGGGACGGAGTTCTCCAGAATCGTCGGACGCAGGACGCCTCCGCGCCTCTGCATCTCGTCTACCGTCAATCCAGTGAACGCGGGAAGGCTGGGCACATAACGCTGGTAAATTTCCTCGCTCGTGACCTTCGCTCCTTTCAGGGAAAGGGTCTCGATGTAGTACGTCGACGCTCCGTCGGCAAACTCGTCGTAGAAGTTATAAGTTGCGCCGTATTCCGGCAGCTCGCGAGCATGCAAAGCGGCGCCCGGGACCATTTTTACCTGTGTGAGAAGCTCGACGCCGTTACCGCCGGCCCTATAAACGTTGAAGCCGATGTTCCCGACTTCAATTTCCATTTGCCAAACGAGCCACGCAGCTTTGCCGTCCGAGTACGCAGCTACATTTGCAAAACTGGTAGCCTTTGCGGAATCTGTCGGAGCTACTGCCAGCGGCGGTCCCGTCAACTTAGATTTCTGGGACATCGCCGGAGATGCGAATAACGCAACGCAAACTGTTATTAGGCCAACTGAAATTAATCTTCTCATTACAAACTACTCCTGAACTTTAGTTATAAAATCGGGTGAATTGTCGTTGAATGCCGTTAAATTTACTACTTTTTGACTATCTTGCAAAGGTTTTTTTGCCGGGGGGCAAGGAACTCTGCCTGTTTTATCGCAGTGATAGCGCCAGGATTTCGGTCCCGCCGTGCATCCGTTTTCATCGGATCCTGAGGATTATGCAGCGATAAGCAATCTCAGAACGTATGGCAAAATGCCGCCACCCTTATAGTATTCGAGCTCGATCGGCGTATCGATGCGCAATGCCACGGTAGTTTCTTCACGAGAGCCGTCTTCACGGTTGATCCGCAGGGTCACATCCTGCCTTGGACTCACAGCACCGTTCTCCAAACCGATAAGATCAAACGTCTCATTACCGTTGATCTTGAGGCTCGAAGCGGACTGGCCATCCTTGAACTGGAGCGGCAATACGCCCATTCCCACAAGATTCGATCGGTGTATTCGCTCAAACGATTGAGCGATCACTGCCTTGACTCCCATCAATCGAGTACCCTTGGCCGCCCAGTCTCGAGAACTCCCGGTACCGTACTCCTGCCCCGCAAAAATAATGAGCGGCGTTCCTTCCTCTTTATACTTCATCGCCGCATCGTAAATCGTAAGCTCTTCGCCATCGGGTTTATGCTGAGTGAACCCGCCCTCTACCGGTGCGACCATCAGGTTCTTGATCCGTACGTTAGCTAAGGTTCCCCGGAGCATCACTCGATCGTTACCGCGGCGGGAACCGTAAGAGTTGAAGTCTTCCGGTTTGACGCCTAGCTGCTGCAAATAAATACCCGCGGGCGAATTCGCCTTGATCGCACCTGCCGGAGAAATATGGTCCGTCGTAACCGAGTCGCCAAAGATCGCC
Source organism: Pyrinomonadaceae bacterium (assembly GCA_039934315.1). GTDB lineage: Bacteria > Acidobacteriota > Blastocatellia > Pyrinomonadales > Pyrinomonadaceae > OLB17. The sequence continues at coordinate 4,886 of JBDTMK010000166.1, forward strand.
AACGCTCTGCCCGAATAAAAGTCCGAAAAACTCCCTGATTCCATCGAAAAGTCTTCGAAGTACGGCGGTTCCTGGATATAGGTCGAGTTCGAGTCCCATTCGTAAATTTGTCCCGAGCTCGACTCGATATCGTTCCAGAGCGGATTCTTCTCCGCAAACTCGCTGTAAAGCCGGCGGTACGTTTCAGGATCGAACGCGGCTTGCAACAACTCTTTCACCTCGTCGAGCGATGCCCAGATATCCTTCAAGAACACATCGTTTCCATCGCGGTCTTTTCCGATCGGATGCAGATAGACATCCTTGATAACGGTGCCGGCCAGCGCGTAAGCAACAACGAGCGGTGGGGACATCAGGAAATTCGCCTTTATGTTTTGATGAACTCGCGCCTCGAAGTTCCGATTCCCCGAAAGTACCGATGCGGCAATGATGTCGTTCTCAACAATCTCTTCCTCGATCGCGGCGTCGAGCGGGCCGGAATTACCGATACAGGTCGTACATCCATACCCAACCAGATTAAATCCGACCTCGTTTAGATACTGCTGCAATCCGGTCTTCTCAAGATATTCCGTCACGACCCGAGACCCCGGCGCGAGCGAAGTCTTGACGTACGGCGGAACTTTCATCCCGCGTTCCACAGCTTTTTTCGCAACGATACCTGCAGCGATCATCACTGCCGGGTTAGATGTATTCGTGCAGCTTGTGATCGCGGCAATAAGCACGTCTCCGTTGCCGATCGTCGTCGTCAGCGTAGGTGAATCGTGCTCACCCACATCGACTCTATTCGGCGTCGGTCGATTGTTCATCATTTCGATCTCAGTCAAAACGTTTGTATTGTCAGGCGTCGTCGAATTGTGAATCGATTCCGGAACCGACCTCTCGCTTTGTTCGCCACCGCCCACAACCGCGGTTGCCGCCGAGCCGATCTTTGTCATATATCGTTTCTCGAGATCCGCAGCATCTTTTCCATACCCGCCATCAGCAACTGACTGGCTGAACAACTCTATAAAGCGGTCGTCAAGGTTCGAGAGCTCGATGCGGTCCTGAGGACGTTTCGGCCCCGCCACCGACGGCGTTATGGTTTCGAGACTGAGCTCGATCACAGTCGAGTAATCGACCTCGCCTTCTTTGGGTATGCCGAACATGCCTTGAGCGGTGTAATAGTTCCGGATAGTTTCGATCTTCTCCGCGTCACGTCCGGTATTGGTAAAATACTCAAGGGTCTTTTCGTCCGTTCCAAAAAAGCCCATCGTCGCACCGTATTCGGGAGCCATGTTAGCGATGGTCGCGCGGTCCGTCGCATTAAGGGCACTCGCTCCGGCTCCAAAAAATTCAACGAACTTACCTACGACATTTGCCTTGCGAAGCATTTCCGTAATTCGGAGAACAAGGTCCGTTGCTGTCGCGCCCTGCGGCAAGGCACCCGTCAAGTGGACGCCGACCACATCCGGAGTCAGAAAGTACACAGGCTGGCCGAGCATTCCTGCTTCGGCTTCGATTCCGCCGACGCCCCAGCCAACAATTCCAAGACCGTTGATCATCGTCGTATGCGAATCCGTTCCGACGAGCGAATCCGGAAAGTAAACGCCGCCGCGCTCAAACACACCCTTTGCGAGATATTCGAGATTTACCTGATGCACGATCCCAATGCCGGGAGGCACGACGCTGAAGCCACTGAAAGCCTGCGTGCCCCATTTTAAAAATCTATATCGCTGCTCGTTACGGCGAAACTCCATCTCCATGTTTCGCGTGTAGGCGCCTTCGCTGCCTGCATAATCGACCTGAACGGAGTGATCGATGACGAGATCGACCGGGACTAGCGGCTCGATCATCCCCGCGTCTTTCCCAAGCCGCTCGACTGCTGACCGCATGGCAGCCAGGTCGACGAGAAGTGGAACACCAGTGAAATCCTGCAGGATCACTCGGGCGACGATGAAAGGGATCTCTTCACTCCGTTCGGAGATCGCGACCCACGACGCAAGAGCTCGGATGTTTTCTTCATTTACCTTTTTACCGCCATCGTAATTTCTAAGTACGGACTCGAGAACGATCCTGATCGAGATAGGAAGTCGGGATACGTTGCCGATACCCTCCGCCTCAAGCTGAGGCAGCGAATAAAAGACGCCGTCTGAACCATTGCCGGTCTTGAATGATTGCCGTGTGTTGAAAAGATTATGTTCCATAGAAATCCGATTCAAAATAGTAATGCAGAAAAGAAGTTCGGGGCTGCAACCTGGATAACTCGCCTCAACCGCAGAGGTGCCGCTTGGTGAGTAACCGTCCTACAATGCAGCCA
>JBDTMK010000167.1:0-7161 GCA_039934315.1 Pyrinomonadaceae bacterium
ATCCACGATTCACGATCAATTGCTAGTCTTCCCTGACAGCGGCCTGCTGAACAGGACGGGGGCCGGACTGGAGAGAGAAGATGACCTTCTCCGACTCTTCCGCGATCCGGTCTGCGGCATCGGCTGCGGAGTTTGTCGCGACGCTGTAGATACGTCCGTCGGCTTCCGTGAAATAGAACATTCGCGAATGCACACGGCCGCCGTTCTGGGATTGAGCGACGACGACATAAACTGAGCGTCCTCCGATGGACTTCTGGTAGTCATTGACCACCCAACCGTTCTCACGGATCATGCGGTTTACGACTTCACGTCGAAGCGCCGTTGTCGGAACACCGGCGAGTACGCGGTTGCGTCCGGTATCGACAGTTTCACCTGTTGCCGGGCCAACTACCGATATCGACGCCGAGCCATTACCGTTGTCGACACTGAAATTCACTTCGCTGCTGCTCGAGGCTGCGCGTTTCCAGCCCGCAGGAGCGGACTGTCCGGACGGAAGCATCGATCCTGCGTTTTCCGGCGCCGCTGCGGCAGTTTTCGGTTTGGCTGCAACGACCGGCTTCACTGTGCGGTTGCCTGTACCTCGTTTTCTGGCGAGACGAAGCTGATGCAGACGCATCGCGCGTCGGCGAGCTTGAAGAGCGCGCTTACGCTTCATCCGAGCGTGGTATTGACGCCACCAACGCTTCGAATATTTCTTGTACTTTTTATGCTTCTTGTACTTTTTCGTTGTTCTCGAACCCGCTTGCGCGTAATCCGTTCCCAAAGGAACGATCGTTCCGATCCCAACCAATAAAGCTAGTGTCAATGCAATTGCCCTAAATAGCATATTTCCTCCAAAACTACAGAACCGTTTCCTTGACAACCTCTTCGACCGTTGTAATTCCGTCCCTTAATTTGCACAGCCCGGATTCGCGCAGGGTTATCATTCCAATCTCGATCGCCTTCCTTCTTAATTCGATCGCACTTGCGCCGATGATGATGAGCTCGCGAAGTTGATCGGTAATTTCCATGACTTCGTATAAACCGACGCGGCCCTTGTAGCCCGTGTTCAGACATATATCGCAGCCGCGACCGCGGTACATTTTGAGAGTCCTGGATTCTTCTTCTTTGAATCCGATCTCGACCAGGCCCTCGGGGGGAAAATGGACCTCTTCCTTACAGTTATTGCAGATGCGTCGAATGAGCCTCTGCGCCTGAATGATGTTGACGCTGGTCGCAACGAGGAACGGCTCGATACCCATGTTGACGAGACGCGAGATCGTCGACGGTGCATCGTTTGTGTGAAGGGTCGATAGCACTAAGTGGCCCGTCAACGCAGCCTTGATAGCGATCTCGGCGGTCTCGAAGTCACGGATCTCACCGACGAGAATGATGTTCGGATCCTGACGAAGGAAGGAGCGAAGAGCGGCAGCAAAGTTGAGGCCGATCTGCTCTTTCATCTGGACCTGATTGATCCCTTCGAGATTGAACTCGACCGGATCTTCGGCCGTCATGATGTTCGTCTCGCTGGTATTCAACGACTGCAGCGCCGAGTAGAGCGTGTTCGTTTTACCGGAACCGGTCGGCCCCGTTACGAGCACCATGCCGTACGGGTTGGCGATATTCCGCTGAAACTTTTCAAGACTCTCAGCCTCAAAGCCGAGCTTGGCCATGTCCAGCATCAGCTTGTCTTTATCCAGCAGTCGAAGCACGACCTTTTCACCGAATAGAGTGGGCAGCGTCGACACACGAAAATCGAGCTCGCGCGAGCGATCGTCGATCTTCACTTTTATCTTGATGCGTCCGTCCTGCGGCAATCTCTTTTCCGAGATGTCGAGTTTCGCCATGATCTTGAGGCGAGAGATTAGGGGGTCGCGGAGACTCATCGGCGGATGCATCACGTCGTAAAGAACGCCGTCGATACGAAAACGTATCCGGAAATCTTTTTCGTAAGGCTCGACATGAATATCCGACGCGCCGCGGCGCAGCGAGTCGACCATTAGGACATTGACAAGTCGAACGACCGGCGCATCTTCACTCTGACGCTGCAGCTGCGCAAGATCGATCTCTTCGTTGTCCTGCATGACCTCGAAGGCTTCCGTGTCGTGCGAGGCAAAATCAAATGTCTCGAGCGATACATCCAGATCTGAATCCGAGAGTCTCTCGTCGGCCTTTCCTATTGTTCGCTTGCCCTGGCCGTTATTGTTCTTTCCGTTCTTTCCGTTTTTACCGTTCTTTCCGTTTGACCGGTCGGCATCGAACGCGATGGCGGCTTCGAAAATGTCGATCTGCGTCGAGCCGCTGTAATATTTTCCGATCGCCATCTGAATGGACGCTTCGGATGCGATCACCGGCTCTACATTGAGGCCGGTCATGAACTTGATATCGTCTGTCGCGAAGACGTTCGTCGGGTCTCCCATTGCGAGTGTCAGCGTCGCTCCGACTTTTGATATGGGAAGCACGGTGTACTTCAGTGCGACTTCCTGCGAGATAAGCTTTACGACTTCTTCATCGATTTGGAACAGGTCGATGTTTATCGAGGGGACGCCGTACTGCCGAGACAGCACGGAGGTGATCACGTCGTCGGAAAGTATTCCGAGTTTGACGAGATTCGACCCGAGCCGTCCGCCGCTGGTGCGCTGATAGTCAAGCGCTTCGCGAAGCTGTTGAGGCGTCACCAGGTTTTCGCGGACAAGAATTTCCCCTAGTTTTGCTGACATTGGTTATCTGTTAGGAATCCCGTTGTTGAAACAAGCGAGAGAGAGGTACTGAAGAGATTTAAGGAATGTAACTTCCTAGCGAGGACTAGCTGCCATCGGTGATAAGCACCGTTGGCATTAAATATATCGGTTTAACTATTTAGTGTCAAGAAATCTTTTCGAGCAGAAACGCCCGTTTTCGGGCATTCTGACCGACTTTTGGTCATGGTGTGATGAGTCACTTCTCGGCAGCCATCTGCTTTTTGATTTGGACGATAAAGGACTGCACTGCGCCGGCTTCACTGGCGTCTGGAAAGAGTCTGAGGAACTCTTCGTAGAGCGCGATAGCCTCTTTGAACTTCTTTTGTTTCTCGTATATCAGCCCAAGCAGTTGGTATACGATGATCGCGTCCGGTGCGGTGCCGAGCTGTTTCGCGGCTACAGCTAGATACTTCACCGCCTCGTTGTAGTTTGCCGTTTCCTGGCTAAATTCTGCCGAACCGGCTAATGCTTCTGCGCGCTCTTTATATAACGACCCGAGTCCGGTATAGGCTTCCGGCTGGAAGCCCTTGCTCTCGGCGATCGAACGTTTGAATGCGACAATGGCTTTGTCCTCTTCACCGCTATCCTTGGCGATTCTTCCTTCGACTGCGGACGCTTCACCGTATCCGGGCTTTAACTTCTTCGCTGTGCGGATGGCCTTGTCGGCCTTTTCAAGATCGCCCGTCTCGGAAAACATTCTCGCCAATCCAAGATATGCCTCGGGATACTTCGGACGGAGTTTGATGGCGCGCTCATACTCCGAGATCGCCTTTTGTCTATCGACCGTTGTCGCTGTTTCAGCCGCTTGAAAAGCAAGCTCGGCCTCATCTGTGGTTTTCGAAAGCTTGATCGCGATCTCGCCCGATGAAGCGGCTGGCAAACTTTTTACCGCTTCTGAAAATCCGTTTGAGCGAACGCGGATCGAGCGAACACCCGGCGAGACCGACGAGATCGCGAGCCGTCCCTTATCGTCGGTTACGCCGTAGCGCACGCCGTCGATCCAAACTGTTGAGTTCGGTTCCGTGACAACAGCGATTGAGCGGCGGGACGTCGAAGGATTGCGAGCTTGGGCGTGAGCGGCAACGACCGCGATCACGCAAAAAAGGATCGTGACGAGGGTCTGGTGAAAATTGACTCGGACAAACTCGCGGCTGCGCATTTCTTTTACTCCGAAGACAATTTTAACAAATCCATCTAGCCGATGCGCATGAAACCTAAAGCGCTGGGCAGCAATTCTTATAGCCGACTTTTAAATCCAACCGGTAGTGCGTATACGTCCAACAAAGTCGTTCCTAATCGACGAAACACGTTAAGAGATGAGAGTATGCTGAGCGATGTAGACCAGAGCGCCGGCAAAATAACCCAGCAGAGCCAAAAGGCTAATTTTTTTCGCATACCAAAAGAAATCGATGTTCTCCATGCCCATAGCAGCGACGCCGGCCGCGGAGCCGATTATGAGCGTGCTTCCGCCCGTCCCAGTCGCATACGCAAGGAACTCCCAAAAGTAGCTGTCCGCCGGATATTGCTGCAGGCTGTACATGCCTTGTGCGGCGGCCACCAGGGGCACGTTGTCAACAACTGCCGAGAGCAATCCAAAAGCCATGATTATCATGGTGTCATTGCCAATCGTCTGCGTCAGCCATTGCGCGGCTTCATTAAGCTGTCCCGTCGACTGCAGAGCGGAAATGCTGATGAGAATTCCCAGAAAAAAGAGGATGCTCGGAGTGTCGACTTTTCGAAGTGCGTACGCAACCGATAGGGCTCCCTTATCTTCTTCATCTTTATTGCGGTGAATCACTTCCGTTATCACCCACATCACGCCCAAACCGAAAAGCATCGCCATGAAGGGTGGTAAATGCGTAACGGTTTTGAAGATCGGCACAAAGATGAAAATGGCCAGGCCGATGAAAAAAAGGAAATTCCTTTCGGACGTCGGTGCCGGGGATGTTTGTTTATCCTCAATGTCCGGGGTTTCGAATTCCCCGCCCGCAACAAACGATAGGTATAAGAGAGGCACCAGCAAGCAAACGACGCTGGGCAAAAAGACGCCCGTCATCACGTTCACTGTGGTCACTTGGCCGCCTATCCAAAGCATGGTCGTCGTCACGTCACCGATGGGCGACCAGGCTCCGCCGGCGTTGGCCGCAATGATCGTGATGCCAACGACAAGGAGTCGTTTGTCACGATCGGCCAATATCTTGCGAAGCAAGGAGACGACAACGATAGTCGTTGTTAAATTATCGAGTGCAGCTGAAAGGAAGAACGTAATGCCGCCGATGATCCATATTAGCTTTATGGTGCTCTGCGTTTTTATTCTGTCCGTTATTATTTCGAATCCGTCGTGTGCGTCGATCAACTCGACAAGGGTCATTGCACCCAGAAGAAAAAACAGGATTCCCGAGATGTCGCCAAGATGTTCGATCAGCTGGTGGCTTACGAGCTCTTTCGCGGGGTGGTTAAGAATGTATATCGTCCAGCACAATATGCCAGTGAGCAAAGCAATAGCGGCTTTGTTAATTTTTAGCGGGTGTTCGAAGGCGATGAGTAGGTAGCCAATGACGAACGTGGCGATGATCGCAACTTCCATATTTTATTAAGATAGTTCTTTCCGTGGAACCCCTACTCGGAGCGGGGCGATAACAATCAAAGCCTTTTTGGCAATAATAGTATGTTCTATGAATGTGGTGCGAAATCTTCCCGACGATTTTTACTTTTACGTTTCATTTCGCGGAAAGATAATTGAGGTTTCGGGGCTGGGTTTCCCAACGCGAGTTTCCAAATGACTAACGTTCATTACGAAGGTAACCATACTTTTAGCTGCAACCGGACTATGCGCAGCAAGACCATCGCATAAAGAATTTATTATGGGCGCAGTTCAACGAAGGCTTACGAAAACGTTCCGGGATTTTATACGTTCCGAACAATCTAGCGGAATCTTCCTCATCGTCTGCACGATCGCTTCGCTGTTGTTGACGAATTCGCCGTACGGGGAAAATTACTTGGGCTTCTGGCAATCGTATGTTGGCGGGATGAGCGTCGAACACTGGGTGAACGACGGCTTGATGGCGATTTTCTTTCTCTTTATCGGCCTGGAGCTTGAGCGGGAACTGTACTCCGGCGAGTTGTCCGATTTCAGGAATGCACTACTGCCTATGGTCGCGGCCGTAGGAGGCCTCGCTGTCCCCGCACTAATACATTTCGCACTGAACAACGGAACGCCAACACAGGCGGGAATCGGAATTCCGATGGCAACGGACATCGCTTTCGCACTCGGAGTACTAGCCCTTCTTAGCAACCGTGTTCCGGCATCTTTGAAGGTGTTTTTGACTGCGCTCGCCGTGATGGACGACTTAGGTGCGATAGTGGTGATCGCCGTCTTCTATACATCCCAGCTGTATCTTATTTATTTGGTCGCGGCCGTCGCTGTCTTTGGTCTCCTCGTAGTACTCAATCGATACCTCAAGATCATGAGCGTGGGCCCTTACATAATCGGTGGAATATTGATGTGGTATCTGATGCTGAAATCTGGCGTCCACGCCACCATCGCGGGGGTGCTGCTCGCGTTTGCAATTCCTTATTCGGCAAAGGCGGATGATGAGGAATCACCCTCGCACAAACTGGAACACATTCTACACAAGCCGGCTGCGTTCGTCATTCTTCCTATCTTCGCCCTCGCCAACACAGGCATTGTTTTCGGGCCGGAATGGCTCACGAGTCTCACCACTTCAAATAGTTCCGGTATCATCCTTGGCCTCGTCGCAGGCAAACCGATCGGAATTATGGTATTGAGCTTTGTCGCCGTCGCGATCGGGTTGTGCAAGCTGCCACTGGATCTGAGTTGGAAGCACGTGTTCGGGGCCGGCCTGTTAGGCGGCATCGGTTTCACGATGTCCATATTCATCACCAACCTCGCACTAGCCAATGACCCGAATGCAATAAACGCATCTAAGTTGGCAATTTTATTCGCATCATTAACGGCCGGCGTCGCAGGGTTCTTATGGCTGAGGGTGTTCGGCGGTCCGCTCGAAACAGACGCCGATATAAACACCATGGATTTTTCAGAAGCGAAGTGAGAGATCCTGCCTTCGAAAATGATTTTGAGCGTCGCCAAATAATTGCTCCGCTCTGTAACCAATACCTTTTCCTTACTGCTTACACACGGGACGGTCCGGGCTGTTCCTTGCCGTCAGAAAATGCTCGATGTGAACCCTCCTCGTTCGAATAGGAAAGAGCTTGTGAAATAGCCATGGAGCTTGATTTTTCGGAGCCCCAAACTATAATCAAACTTCGTGGCTGGGTAGCTCAGATGGTTAGAGCGCGGGATTCATAACCCCGAGGTCGGGAGTTCGATCCTCCCCCCCGCCACCATTAGGATCAATCACTTACGGCCGTCTAGAAACTAGATTTCTGGCGGCCTCTTTTTTTCATTTCTGTTTTCGAG
>JBDTMK010000168.1:0-7141 GCA_039934315.1 Pyrinomonadaceae bacterium
ACATCAAGCGCGCTCTCATCGAGGGCGCTGAGTGTTTCATCTATGTCCTCAAGCTCGTTCTCTTCTATATCAAAGGTCTCGCTATCGCGGACCATGTGCAGCACGACCTCGGCCATGCCGCCTGGCTTTCGATTTCGTGAACCTTGAAAGACAACGTCCTTCATCTCGCCGCCGCGAAGCGATTTCGCGCGCTGCTCGCCGAGCACCCACGAGATGGCGTCCGATACATTCGATTTGCCGCAGCCGTTGGGGCCGACGACCGCAGTGATACCGTTTCCGGTAAAGACGATCTCCGTGTAGTCCGCGAACGACTTGAAACCTGTAATTTCTAAACGTTGGAGCTTAAACATTCTATAGTGCTAGGGACCTTGAGGTGCACTATATTTTGGGGTAAACGGAATGTTAAGTCAAGGAGTTGAAAAGTAGAAAATCTGCAAATGTGCAAGGGCGAAAGGGACTGGTTAGTCGCCTTTCACCCTTTCGCATTTTCAGATTTTCACTTCAACTCTGCGCCGACATTGCGAAGGCCTTCTTTCTCTGCCCGCTCGTTATCCAGCTCGGTAAGGACATCTAGGAGGAAGTTCGTGTTACTAACGATATTGATAATGACGGGGAACTCGTTTTCGGAAGTGGAGAACTCGAACGTCCCACTGTTGATCTCGATTATTTCCCGAAACGCCGTGTGTCCGTTGTGTCCGTTGCATTCGGCATCGACGATTTTGCCGTCATTGAATGAAACATTTGCGAGATGCAGATCTGATTTGACGACTAGCAGCCCGGTCATCTTTGCGCTTTCGATAACCTGGACCGCATCGAAGATGCTGACATAGCCGAGGTTGCCCGCGAATGTCACATCAGTGCGGACCTTCTGCGGAGATTTGTCGCGATTAACCGCGAAGTCCGGACGACGAGCTCGGCGGATCGCTTCGAGCCCAGGTGCGACCGAGACGCGAGGGTCGAGGAGCTTTGCTTCCTGCAGACGATCATATGCGAGGTCGAACTCTTCGCGTCCGATATAAAGGCTGACCAAAGCCAGGCACTGACGTGCGGCCTCGTTCAGGTTCTTCTGCTTGATACAAATGTCACGCAGTTTTTCGCGAAGCGCGATGGACCTCGGGCTCCGCTCCAGCGAATCGTGAAGAAGCTTGAAAGCCTTTTCCGCTGAACTGTATTTAACGAAGAGATCGGCGTCGAGAAGAACCGACTCGATGGAAACTTCGGTGAGCACGCCCGTGCTCTCAATTGCATGGCTCATAGGCGGGGTGAACAAGGATGTTCAACAATTATTAAACTAACATATTTGTACGTTGCTCGTCAGTAAAAATATGCGCAGACATCGCCTTCGAAGAGAGGCGGTTTTCGAGACGGAACTCCCCTTTTCAAGGGATTTTCCATGTTTTCGAAACTCGTTCGAGATTCCCGGCTCCATTTCGCCTGTGCCGAGGGGTGCGGACAGTATCAAACCTCGCTGTGGGAGGAGATCGACCTTACGTCGTCGCCGGGTGAGCTATAGGTTTCCTTATTCCAAAGGGCGTCGTGGCGGCGATTGAAATCATTCTCGCCTTCGCGCCTTTGCGAAGTCGATCAGATGCCCGCCAAATCAGTTCTACAAGCGACAATAGTTGCGTTCCACGAAGTCCTGCGGATAGGATTGGTGGATTAGATCGTGGATAAAACCCTGACTGACCGATAGAACTGTCTCATGACGCTCAAGAGCGACGCTAAGGCCCTGATCCTTTTAGCACTGATCACTGTTTGCCTGTTTGCGAACTCACTTGGCGGCGAGTTTGTCTATGACGACAGACGCCAGATAGTAGCCAATGCGCTGATCCAGACCCCCTCACTTTATGGAAAAGCGTTGACGAATGACGTGTGGGCCTTTAAGGGTGACGGCACGCTGTCGGCGAGCAACTACTGGCGCCCCACCTTTACCGCATGGTCGATCATAAATTTCCGGCTCTTCGGCCTTGATCCCTTTGGATGGCATCTGCTAAATCTCCTGCTGCACATAGGGGCCTGCTTGCTCTGCTATCTTCTCCTGCGGAAATGGGGGCTATCGGAGATATTAGCTTTTGCCGTTACGCTAGTTTTCGCCGTGCATCCTGTTCACACTGAATCTGTCGCGTGGGTCTCGGGAGCGCCTGATCTTCTGTTTGCTATTTTTTTCCTTGCTTCACTTTGGTTTGCGGATAACATCGCCGACAAGAAAAAGAAAAATCGTCGGTCGCTGAATATCGCGCTAGCGCTTTTGTGCTATGCCTTGGCTCTAGGTGCGAAGGAAGTGGCGATCTTGTGCTTTCCGATCTATTACTTCATTCTCTCGCGGACGCAGGAAGAGAATCCGCCGAACGAAAAAAGCGCGGTGCGGACCGCTCGATTTAATACGTTTGGGATTTTTGCCACCGAAGCCGCTGTCTTTTTCGTCGTTCGCTGGATGGTACTCGGCCAGCTTTCACGCCCGGGCGAAGGGGCGACCGGAATGTTGGGCATTATTCTTAGCTCGCCATCGATTTTCCTCTTCTACATCAAACAGATCATTTTTCCTTACTGGGTTGCCGTCAATTACGGATTAAGGCCAGTGGAACAGACCGACGTGCTCCACTTCTTCGTGCCGTTGTTGATATCCGTAAGCGCGGCCGCGTGCCTTTGGCAGCTGGCACGCCGTTCGTATATCCAGAAATTAGGTCTCGCTCTCTTCGCGTTGCCGCTCATTCCGGTTTTTAACATCCGGGCCTTTTTGCCGGAGCAGATAGTGCACGACCGGTATTTGTATCTTTCGCTGTTTGGTTTTCTGATGATCGTCTTTCCGTCTATCCTGGAACTCTCTGCAAAGATATTTCCGGCCAAATCGGAAAGAATTTTTTTGGCTTTTGCGGTACTGGTCAGTATTCCGCTGGCAATTCAGACCTTTCTTTACAACCGGGTTTGGCAGAATGAACTTTCGCTGTGGCAACATGCCGTTACGGTAGACGCACTATCGGCTTCGAACTGGTCCGCTCTGGGGTCCGAACTTTCGGAGCGAGACCGGCTCAACGAAGCGATTCCCGCCTACAATGAATCCCTGGAGATACGGCCTGGGCCGTCAGCGTATATCGGCCGGGCTCAAACCCTGATCAAGACAGGGAACGACGACGACGCTATCGCGGACCTACAGACCGTCATCTCTACCGATCTGAATAACATCGACGCCTACACTCTCTATAAGGCTTACGAGGCGCTCGCGATCGCTTACCAGCAAAAGAACACGCTTGATAAAGCGGAAGCGGTTTTGATCGAAGGACGAAACCGCCTGCCGATATACCGGGCCGCCCTGACAGAAAAATTGGCGGTGATCCTTTACCAGCAAAATCGGAAACAAGACGCCCTGAAAGAGCTTGAGGCCATGAAGGGCCAGGCACGCGTGGAGCTTCTGCCGGGGTCAAAGGCGGTGTTTCTGCGACTGGGTATGCTCTATGCGGAAATGGGAAGAAGGGACGATGCGAGGTCACACCTGCAGGAGTATTTACGACTGACAGTCACTGCTTGGGACAAGGAAACACCGGACGGAAGAAAGCAGGCGACGGAGATATTACGGCAGTTAAAGTAGCGCTCATCCGCAAAGATTAACGAAAACGAGCCGGCGTTCTAGGGCAACGCCGGGATTACAAGCCGTCTCGGCAATATTAGAAGTTAAAGCGGATGCCGAGCCGGATCTGGCGTTGTCGATAGGTCCGCGTCGGGACGAGAAAATTTGCCCTGGCGGAAGCATTTGAAAGTGTCAGGCTATTGAAGTCGATAAATCCGGCTCCATAGTTAAAAACGGCCGCGTTCAAAATGTTATCGAATTGAACGACCGGGCGAAGTCTCATACGCTCGCCGAATCTCCACTCGCGGGTGACGCTCAAATCGAACGTGTAAAACGACGGGCCTCGTCCGGCGTTACGTGGAAGATTTCCGCCACGCGCACCGATTGGGGCAAGGCTAAAAAGAGCGATGTATTCGTCGGTGGAAATCGGAGAACCGGAGCTCCGCCAATGCAATTGCCGCAGGTCCCCGGCGTAATTGATCCGGTCGGTACCGAGATCGTCAAGATTTCGGTCGGATCCACCGTTTCCGATATTGAACGGTGCAGAACTTCCCCACCTAATCAGCGGCGACAGTCTCAGCCGCCCGAGCCACCACGGCATTTGGAAAACTCCGGAGAATGCGATCCGATGCCTGCGATCCTGCAGACTTCGCGCCCACTCGCGCCCGAAGTCTTCGTTGATCTCCGCGTTGGAAGTGTTGTTGAGCCCGTCGTCCATCGATTTCGAAAATGTGTAATTCAAACGAAACGAGGATCGAAAACCGTGTCCCAGTATTCGGTCCGCACTCCTCATCTCGAGAATGATACCGTGATAGAAAGCTTTCCCACCCGAGCCGATAACTGACGTCTCCTCGAGAGCCGGATCGGGCCGCAGATGAGCGACTGCCGCCAACGCGATGCCGATCGCGCCACCGGTCGCATTATTGTTGGTGCCGGGAACTGCGACCAGCGGTGTCGATGCCGAGCTGCTGGTCGTATTGAGATTTACGAAGCAGTTCGCCGTTGCCACCCCGCAAGCGCCGGAACTCGCTTGAGAGTTTGCGTGCAATCCGTTCGTGTCGTTTGCGGGGCCGAGAAAAAATGTATAGCTCCGCGTAGGTGATAACGCGAAAGGATGAGCGACGAGCCAATCCGTCCAGTCGTCGTAGCCGGACGGCAGCAGAGGCGCGTTGCCATTTCTGTCGCGCCACAGGTGCGACGTTTTGTTCCATGTGTAATTCGCCTCGAAGACCACTCCGTTCCCAACGTCGCGCTCAAAACCGATGTTGAATTGATAGCTTTCGGGAATCCTCAATCCGCGTTCGACACTGCGAAGTGGATTGCCTGTGCTCGTGACGTTTTCGAGAAACCCTAGGCTACTCGTGCACGGCGCAGGTGGAGTTGGGGTTACATTCGCGCATACGGCAGCGATCATATTCCTGACCGCGTCCGGGGACCTGAATGCGCCCGGAAAGTTCGATGCGATCGCGGCGAGGATATCTCGCCGGCGATTGTCGGTCCCGACGAGCGCGGGGATCAGGTTCGTGTCGAACGAAAACTGGTCGCCCCCGGTATTCTGGATCGAATCAGCAATGGTGCGCAGGAGCACTCGGTTGTAAAAAATTCCCGCACCGAACCGCAATACGCTCTTGCCGTCGTGAAACGGATCCCACGCGAGCCCGAAACGTGGCCCAAGATTGCTGTTATCTTTGACCGCGCTCTCGCGCTCATAGCGAAAACCCAGAGTGACGGTCAGGTCTTGCAAAGGCTTAAGTTCGTCGTTAAAAAATATGCCCGCGTAGGTATTTTCTACGTCCGAAGCCGTCCCGAAATTCTGACGGTAGCGCGAGAGAACATTGTTCTGGAAATTAGCGACGCCGGCGAAATTGAATGTACCAGTTGCGTCGCCGAGCCCGATCGCTTTAGACCGGACATTCATAACATCAACGCCGGTTTTCAAACTATGGAGACCGGCAATATAAGTAAGCGTGTCCTGGATCTGAAACCGAGCCTCCTTTCGGTTTTGGGGAAAACCTGTTGCATCGCCGGCGACTGCCGCCGTCGAGTTTCCGGCGGTCAATGTCTGAGCTCCACCATTCGGATTTGTATAGCCGATCAGCACAACCGGCCCGAACGGGTCTCTTGTCTGAAAGCTTGGCTCGAAAACCGAATACTGCCCGCGGATCTGATTTACTGCACTCGCATTAAAGACATGATTATCCGTGACGTTATATGCGTGAGATGTCGAGTTGCGAACCTGCAGCGCATCGTCGAGCCTCGTTGTTGATGCGGAGGTTGTTCGCCGATTGTGTCGGCGCCCGATCTGAAGGCCAACGGTCAAACTGTTCGCTTCGGAGAAATTATGATCGACCCGGGCCGTAAACGAATGGTTGATATTCGGCGTCGCGAGCGACACTTGATACGGCAGAATCGGCGCGGTGGGGGAGCTGCTTGCATCCGTGCAGGATGACACCGTCTCCGGACACGTTGTACTCGTTGGAGCCGGAAGAGCAAAGCGCGGATTCACTCCGACCGGCACCCATGTATCTATGAAGGTCGCATCGAGAACATCGTCGCGTTCATACGCAGCCGAGAAAAAAGTTCTGTTGCGGCCATCATAGAAGGGCAGCCGGACAGGTCCGCCCAATGTGAAGCCGGGATTGTACTCGGTTAACGGCGGGCGCCCGACTGCCGGTGTACGACTGTTGTTGTACCAGGTGTTCGCGTTCAGACTGTCATCGCGGAAAAACATGAATAGGCGGCCTCGTAGATGGTTCGAGCCGGCGCGAGTTCGAAGATTAATACGTCCGCCGGAAGCACGGCCGTATTCAGCCGAGAACTGATTCGTGACGACCTGCACTTCCTCGATGGCTTCGATGGACGGCTGGAACCTGTCCCGCGACGAACGATCGTCATTGTTATCCAACCCGTCGATCGTCAGATTATTCGAATACGCAACACCGCCCGATAGAGAAAAGTTGCCCTGCTCAAGCGGAGCGGTCGGCGGTGATTGAAATCGGTCTTCGGCGAGTCCGCTCGTCGAGAGTTGTTCTTCGGAAGTTCCCCCGAGTGTGAGGACAAGCTCTAGCGGATTGCGAGTGTTGTTTGGTATCTCTTCGATCTCGCGTTCGGATAGCGTACTTCCAACAATGATTCGTGTCGTATCGATAACGGGAACGTCGCCCGCGCCAGACGTCACAGTTGTCGTTGCAGTCACGTTAGCCGGCGAAAGCATAAGATCTATCTGGAAGTTCCGGCCCGAGATCGTTTTAATGTCACCACGTTCACGCGGCCCAAACCCTCCGGCAATTGCAGTTAATTTATAGTCACCGGGTCGAAGTTCGATGAACCTGTACCTGCCGTCATCGTTTGAAATAACGGTGCGTTCTGAGTTCGATTGAGTATGCTTCGCGGTTACCGACGCGCCTACGATCGGAAGACTGTTCGAATCGATTATCCGTCCCGATATCGTGACATCATCCAGATCCTGTGCCGCAGCGAGCAACGAAGTTAGAAGAACGAATGTCGATAAAAGCACGACACTTCGCAGGGAAATCTTCATGTGGGAGCCTCCTGTCCTGCTGGTATTTAGTTGTT
>JBDTMK010000169.1:0-7138 GCA_039934315.1 Pyrinomonadaceae bacterium
CTCCGCACAAGGTTTGAGTTGTGAACTCCGCTAGGCGAGGAATCGAGCAACGGTAGCAATTTCAGCCTGTGTTGCGGTTAAGCCTGAAGCCGCCAAATTCCGTGAATCGTGAATAGTGAATAGAGGGCAGCATCGCACCTACGATTTACTATTCACGATTTACGATTCACTCTCTTACGATTTACAATTCACTGACAGATGTCCTACCAGGTAATCGCAAGAAAATGGAGGCCGCAGACTTTTGAAGAAGTCACCGGCCAGGAGCACATAACGCAGACCTTGCGGAACGCGTTGGCTCACGACCGCTTGCATCACGCTTATCTTTTTTCGGGAGCGCGAGGAGTGGGAAAAACCACCACGGCGAGACTTCTCGCAAAGGCGCTGAATTGCCATAAAACAGACAAACCGAATCTCGATCCTTGCCGATATGGCGATCCGACCGCGTGTGCTTCGTGCATTGAGATCTCGGAAAGTCGTTCGATGGATGTGCTCGAGATCGATGCCGCATCGCACACGGGAATCGATGATGTGCGGGAAACGATTCTCGAAAGCATCAACATTAATCCGGTCCGTGACCGCTACAAAGTTTTCATCATCGACGAAGTGCATCAGCTATCGAAGCCTGCGTTTAATGCCCTACTGAAAACTCTTGAAGAGCCGCCGGCAAACGTCGTTTTCGTCATGGCAACGACTGAGCTTCACAAAGTCCCGGAGACGATCCGGTCCCGTTGCCAGGAGTTTGATTTCCGAACCATTCCTCTGCAAAAGATCTTCGACAGGTTAAAGATCATCGCGCAAGCCGAGGAGATAAATGTCGACGACGCGGCCCTTCGTGAGATGGCACGCTCCGGGATGGGATCGATGCGTGACGCGCAGTCCAATTTCGATCAGGTCATCAGCTTCTCGGGAGAGAAGATCTCGATCGGGGAAGTTTCGAACGCGCTCGGTATCGCGAGCACTGACATGCTGGTGCGAGTTCTGAGCGCGATCTCGGATACCTCGCCGAAGGTTGTCCTGGATGTTGTCGCAGAACTCGTTTCACGGGGTCAGGACGCCCGCAATTTCTGTCGCGATCTCCTCGCCGTATTTCGCGACCTGATGGTATTCAATGTTTCGGGAGGCGAGACCTCGCTTGTTGAAACTTCCGCCCTCAACCCGGACGAATTGAAAGACTATTCGAATCGCTTTACGGCGTCGGATATCGTGCGGTTTTTCAACTCGCTCTGCGAGACCGAATCAAAATTGAAAGAAGCCGTTCAGCCCAGATACGTACTCGAAACGGGCCTCGTGAAACTCACCGAAATGAGGCGCGTCGTGCCGATCGAGCAGCTGCTTGAGCGTCTGGCTCAGCTTGAACATCTGTTGGGCGGCAGTGCGACGCCGCCTGCGGAAAGCTCGTTTGCGGCAACCGCGGAAAAAAAAACTTTAATTTTCGAACCGGGGGAGCCGGTTGACGAACCGCCTGAGATATCTGCCAGGTTCGAGCTGGAAGAGGAACCGGTCTTTGAAAATAACGATGTAGAGCCTGTATCTCCCCCTGAATCCGTACGCGAGTTCCCGACCCCGTCCGCCATTGACTTAAGTTTTATCGATTCCCTGCCAGTGAAGCTCGCGCCGATTGACTCAGAAGCTCTCGAGCATGTCGAGGATACGTGGCTCGACGCCGCATACGAGCTAAAGCTCTCTCGAAGCGGCGACGACCTTCTACCGATCCTGTCGGCAGCTGCTCTCGCCGAGGGCCTTTTCGGGAAGGCAGGTGGTGAAGCCGCTTTGCACGCGGCCGCCAACGGATCAAATGGATCTGCCGCCGCGGCCGCCTTGCGTCCCGTCTTTGTTCCGCCCGATCTCGATCCCGTCGATGAACCTTATGAGCCAATCAGCTTGGCCGAGAATGCCACCGACGAAGAACTCTTGACATATGCCGCAAACCACCCCCTGGCTAAACGCGCGATGCGGATATTCCGTGCCAAGATCGTCGAAGTGAAACGTATCTGACCTAAATTACTTAAGGAACAATTTTTCTTAACTTTCGTATTTTTTCAGGATTTGACACAATTTCCTCAAACGAATGTTTAGAAGCCGTGTTGCTAAAAATTTTGGACGCTTAAGTCTGGGCTTGATGATCGTGTATCTCGCCACAGTGGGTGCTTTTGCTCAAGCGTCCTCGGCGTGGAACCAGAGTGTTTCTCCGCTCGCAGCACCGACCGCGCCGGTGAATGACTATGCAGGCGCGATCGACGACGCCACCGAGGCAACTCTAAATCAAAAGTTGATCGAGTTTCAGCGTTCGTCCGGTGTCGAACTCGCCGTTGCGGTCGTCAAGACGACCGGCGAACGTCCGATATTCGATTACTCTCTCGCGGTCGCACGCGGCTGGGGCGTTGGATCTAAAGAGACTGACAACCCGAGTGCTCTGATCCTCGTGGCCATAGACGACCGAAAATATTTTACTCAGGTAAGCAAAGATCTCGAGGACGAATTACCGGACGGGATTGTCGGAAGTTTGCAGAAGCAATATCTGGTACCGGAATTTAGGCAGGGTAATTACGGCAAGGGCATTTCCGACACGATCGACGCATACATCCGGACCTATCAGGAACGAAGCAGCGGCAGCGCAGCGTCGCCCACACCGGTTCCCGGACGGGAGCGCGGCACGGGTTCGACCGAGCAGGGGCTGTACTCAACATTTTGTTGCCTTGTTGTAATTGGCATACTTCTTTTGATAATTTTTTCGAACCGCGGCGGACGTTCTGGAAAAGGTGGCGGCGGATGGGGCGGCGGATTCGGCGGCGGTGGAAGCGCTCTCCCCTGGATCATCGGCTCCGCGATCTCGAATGCGGCCAACTCGTCTTCTTCTTCATCCAGCGGATGGGGTGGAAGCAGCTGGGGCGGCGGCGGAAGTGATTGGGGCGGATTTGGCGGCGGCGGAGATTTCGGTGGAGGCGGCGCCGGCGGAGACTGGTGAGGCAGTGAATAGTTAAAAGTGAATGGTGGATAGTTTCAGAACCCGTCTTCGACTAACCATTCACGGTACATAACGATTCACTTTTCACTATTCACTTTTCACTACTCAATATATGCAACATCAATTTGCAGCATTCATTGACGACCTCCGGGCGACGCACGGAAAGAATCTGGCTTCCGTGGTCCTTTACGGATCGGCGGCAACCGGTGATTTTATTCCTAGCCGCTCCGACTACAACATTCTGATCGCTCTCCACAAGATCACACCAAGGGATCTGCGCAACGCGCACGCGTCGGTGCGCGAATGGCACAAGCTCGGGCATCCGGTCCCCGTGTATTTCACCGTTGGAGAATTAGAAAATGCGGCCGATGTTTTTCCGATCGAATTTCACGAGATGGAAAGAGCTCGGAAGGTTTTGTACGGCAAGGACGTGCTACAGAATCTAAAGATCTCGGACGCTTATCTTCGTCATCAGGTCGAGTATGAGCTGCGGAGCAAACTGATCCTTCTACGCCGGCAATACATTCCGGCGTCCGAATCCGTTGAGGGGTTGAAAAACCTGATGGCTGAAAGCCTGACGAGCTTTGCGACTCTATTCAGCGCTGTATTGATGCTTTCAGGTATCGACCCGCCGACGAAGAAGCATGAAGTTGTAGCGCTATTGGTTCAGCAGCACGGACTGGACGGGGCAACGTTTGAAAAGATATTCAATCTGCGGGAGAAGAACTTTGCAGCGGAGCTGGACGAAGTTGTAGCGAACCGGCTATTTGCGGAGTATATGGAACAGATCGAGCGCGTCATCGACGCGGTCGATCAGGTAGGACGGGCTGTTAGCCCGTCGTAGAATACGATGGGAAGACCAACGGATGGACAGTCCGTTCTAACAAGGAGAATGAAATGAAACGAGTGATCTTACTTACTATCGCGATGGTCGCAGCTTTTGGCCTAAGCGGATGCAGTTATAACGATCTGACTGCGAAGCAACAAGGCGTGAAGGGCAAGTGGGCCAACGTCGAGAGTGCGATGCAGCGTCGAGCCGATCTGGTACCGAATATGGTTAAAGCGGCTCAGATGGCCGGCGTCCAGGAACAGGAAGTTTTTGGTCAGATAGCCGAAGCAAGGTCGCGCTTATTGAACGCGCAGCAAGCGGCACCGGCGGGAACCGACGGGGATAAGACACCCGAGCAGAAGCAAGCTGTGATCGACGCCAATAATAGTTTCGGTGGAACGATCGGGCGGCTGCTGAGTTTGCAGGAAAACTATCCGCAGCTGCGGTCGATCGACGCGTTTATGAAAGTTCAGGATGAGCTGGCCGGAACCGAGAACAGGATCAAAGTTTCGCGCGATGACTACAACGCTGCGGTGACTGAATACAATACCACCCGAAATCAGTTTCCCGCGGTTTTGACTGCCGGCCTTTTTGGGTTTAAGGAAGAACCGTTCTTCAAGGCTGAAGAAGGTGCGACTAAGGCTCCTGATCTTGGGGATCCAAATGCTATGCGAAGGAACCAAACGGCCCCGGCGGCTCCGGCAAACGCAAACCGATAGGAATCAGAATCCGCGCGAGCTGCACATCGCGCAATGATCGCAAGGCTTGCCGTTCGGTTCGAACGCGCAAGCCTTTTCTTTTGAAATGCCCGCAAAGATCTCATCCGCGACAGCTTCCGCGACACTGAATTTCTCAGTGCTCGGGTGGAGGAATTGTGGGTCGGATCTTGGACCGATCGAATTCTCGAGCTTGTCAAGACGGTGGTTCAGCTTCTCTATGCTTGCGTAGATGGAGGCAAGATCAACCCCTTGCGTATCGGTCTCGAGGACCTTCGCGATACGGTCCGCGAGTTTTTTGGTTTCCGGTGAAGGCATTATTTCTTTTCGGATTCGTGCAGGTCGATGTAATCAACAATGCCGACGATCGCCGAGTCGATGGCGGCACCGGGACGGCCGGTTGCGGCCGTTGATGCGGACCAACCTTCCTGTGCAATTACGACGATGTCGCCTTCGCCTGCGCTGACTGAGTCGAGTGCGAGACACGTGTAGTCCATGTCCTCACCTTCCGGTGTGATTTGTCGGCAGAGCATTATCCGCATACCTTCGTACCGCTGATTTTTCTGCGTCGCAACTACATTTCCAAGGACCCTGGCGATCAACATAAAAGGGCAGTAGTGAATAGTAAATCGTAAATAGCGAAGAGCCCGGAAAAGAGTGACCACACTATTTACGATTTAATATTCATCATTCACTATTCAGTATTCACTGATTCACGATTCACGATTCACGATTTACGATTCTCGATTCACCACATGGGCGTCCGAATCGATAATCCCGACGATCGTGCAGTCGGTCGGGGTTTCGTCCCTCTTAAATGGAAACGAAGCTTCTTTGCCCCGGCACCAAAACACAAGTTCACCTTCCCCGGCACCGACCGCATCAAGAGCAATCATCGGAGTGCCTTTTTCCTTTAGATCCGCGTCGAGCGTTTGCACGATCAGAAACTTTCGCCCTTCAAGCGAACTGTTCTTTATCGTTGAGACAACCGTCCCGATCACTCGTGCGATCTGCATCCGTTAGCCCTATTTTTTTAAATCCGCAATGGCCGATTTGATCTTCTCAGCGTTAGGCGCTTTCGGCAGAAGCTCCAGATATTTTTCCAGCTCGACAACCGCTTCGGCATTTTTCTTCTTTTGGGCGTAGATCTGACCCAGGTAGAGATGAGCGAGCGCGAGTTTTTCGCCGCCCTTCGCCGCTAACGCTTTCTTAAGACTTGCTTCTGCCCCATCCACATTCTTGAGATTGAATAATGAAATACCAAGGTACATGCTTGCCTCCGGCATCTCCGCTTTCTGTTTAAGAACATCGTCAAAGATGTCGGCAGCAACCTCGTAGTTCTTTTTTATATAATGCGTGTATCCGAACCAATACTTCGCCTCAACATAGTCCGGCTTGATCTCGATGGCTTTAACAAAGGATTCAAGAGCTTTGTCGTTATCGTTCAGCTTCAGGTACGCAGATCCACGTTCGAAATAAGCCGCGGCAAACTGCGGATATAGCGCGATCGCCTCTTGAAACAGCGGAACTGCCGCCGTGAAATCTCCTGAGCCCATCTTCTCCATACCCTTCTCAAACTTCGCAAGCGGCCCCTTCGGAATATCCTTCAATAGAGGGTTTGCCGAAGCGGCCGATGTTGTTCTGAGGTAAAAAAAGATTGTAAACGGCTGCCCGGATACGACGCCTTCCGGGATCGTCAAAGTCTCGGTCTCGGTCCGATAGCCTTTCTCTCGCACGGACACGGTATAATTGCCCGACGACAATCCGGAGAAGGTATATACCCCATCGAGGTCGGTACGAGTCGAACCATTATCCACTTCACTTCCGCTTGCAGTCACGCTAAGGTTCTTGGCCGGAGAGCCGTCGGGTAAGTACACTTTCCCGGTGATGCGATAGGTGCCGCGGCCCGTGATCCGATTCCGGTCGCCGATTCCCTGCCCGTAAGCATCGAGCGCGCCAAGACACAGGAAAATAAACATTAACTGCAGTTTGATTCTCATATCGCTGCCCTTTACTTTGAGATGTCTTTTGCGATGTCTATTGTGTCGATGACTCCGATGATCGCTTGATCCACGGGGCAGTCCTTATTCCCTTCGGCCAACCGGGCGCTTGATCCTCCGACGACTATTACCCGCTCATGAAAACCGGCACCGACGGTATCTACGGCGACGACGTAACCGCTCTGGTCCGATCCGTCGAGGTTGATCGGCCTTACGATGAGGAGTTTTTTGCCCTGAAGGCGTTCGTCTTTTTGCGTGGACACGACCGTGCCCAGGATGCGGCCAATTATCATTTGTTTGTGAATCGTGAATCGTAAATCGTGAATAGTGAAAGAATCGTTCCTCTATTTACGATTCACGATTTACGATTCACTACTTCATTACGACTGGCAAAGTCTCATCAACCGCCGAATGCGGACGCGGAATGACGTGAACACTGACAAGCTCTCCGACTCGACGAGCTGCGGCGGCACCCGCATCCGTCGCGGCCTTAACTGCCGCGACATCGCCGCGGACGATGGCGGTGACAAATCCGGCACCGATCTTTTCATATCCCACAAGCTGGACGTTCGCGGCTTTCACCATCGCGTCGGCCGCCTCTATCATTGCAACCAGGCCCTTGCACTCG
>JBDTMK010000170.1:0-7102 GCA_039934315.1 Pyrinomonadaceae bacterium
CATGGATCATCCGCCAACCCGCCTTTGTCTTTGTCCAAACGGTAGTGAACCATCCTTTGCGATCCGGCCGCTCAAAATAATTGTTACGGTTCTTCTCAAAATTCGGTTTACTTAAACTGGACGACCGAAAGCCGTCATAGTCTACACGCTTGAGAACCGCATGCGGCGCGGGGGGCGCCGCATGCGGATCAAGATCGACTTACGTGCTTTCCGAAAATTTTACTTTCGGCAAGGCCTTTCTCGCACTCTCTTCGCTGATTTTCGATTGGCCGATCAGCAGTACTTCGAGCAAGCTGAGTTTCTCGAACGATTTCAGACCGGCGTCCGAAACGTCAGTGTTAAAAACGCTTACCTTGCGCAGTTTCGATAACCGCTCCAGATTCTTAAGGCCATCATCTGTCACCTTGGTTCCTCCGATCAGCAAGGTTTCGAGATCCTTAAGATTCTTTAGACGGGAAAGTCCCGCATCCCCGAGATCCGTCTTGAACATGTTCAGAGAACGAAGGTTTTTGAGAAAGCCGAGATATTGTGTTCCCGGATCACCAACCTTCGTTAGACGGAGATCAAGCTGCTGCAGTTTTTTGAAATCAAGCAGGTGCCGAAGATCGCCGTCGGTAACTGAAGTCTTGCTTAGGTCGACGCCGATAACGTTCTTTGCGTACTGGCCCTCACCGTACTGCAGTTTTCCGCCGAGCTGCTCGACCATTTTCTTGCCTTCGTCTTCAGCCGCGGCGAAAGCCGTAAACGCTGTTGTCAGGATAATCAAAGAAATAAAAATAAATGCTTTTTTCATGATCTTTACCTCAAGTAATGTGGGCGGCCTAAAATGCCGGCCGTCTCTTGTCCACGAGCTCTCTGATAAGAAAGAAACCGCTTCCCAAACATTAAGCTCACCTTGTCCATCGCCACTACCGCACTTGTTGAAGAAGCGAAAGCGATATTCAAAAACCTCTATCTGTTCCGCAAAAGAAAGCCTTGTGAACGGCAACCCGTTCGTCTAGTTCTTTGTCGAATTTCCGGCCGCGGACCTCGGTTCCTCATTCTTTATCGAGCCTGCAATTTTCGGCGCGATCTCATCCAGCCAGCTGTCGAGCTCGACTTGCGTGTACCATTTTCCTTTCAGCATCACGCCGGCCCGGCTTTCAGTCGCCGAAATGTTTTCCATCGGATTGAATTCAGCAGGACCAGATCCGCGCGCCTTCCTCTTTCGACCGTTCCGATCGTATCGATCGTTCCCAAGAACTCGTGTGCGTTGCGTGTTCCGGCAGCAAGAACCGCATAGTTCGAAAGCCCGGCATCCGCCAGCGCCCTCAGCTCACGATGCTCCGAGAAACCGTAGAGGAAAAGTAATTCGGGTGTATCCGACCCGGCCATGATCTTGCCGCCGGCGTCGTAGATCGCCTTGATGAGCTTATTGCGAAGCTCGATCCAACGGGCGCGCCTCTCAAGCGATACTGTGTTGAGAAATTTGTTCTTCTTGTAGAAATCCAGCCATTGCTGCTGAACTTTTTGCGGATAGAATTTGAAGTCCGGCTGGGCGCGGATCGATTCCTCGGACCTCGCGACGCCAAATGTGTTCTTCATGAAATGCTGGGTCGGATCGACGAACGGATTCGACGCGACGGTTTTTCGAGCCACCTCGGCGATCTTTCTTTCGTCGATGTAGTCCAGGCTTTTCCAGTTATCCGGATTGTAGATGTAGAGATCGGAGACCGACCCTTTTGTCGGCGCGTCGTCCCGTATAAGCATTTCCATGTAGCCGTCGAGGTGCTCGATCTGCTGTTTCGCTTTCCATGCGCGCTCGACGCCGACAAAGCGGCTGTCGGCGTGACCGACAACCCGGATATTCTGCTTCGCAGCTTCGTCGACGGCTGCCTCGTAGGCCTCGGCGTTGATGAATGTCGTGATCTTTATAAAGTCGTAGCCCGCTGCTTTTGATTTTCGTACCGCGTCGCGTGCTTCGTCCGGGGTGTTGACCACGAAATCATTTCCCTGCTCGCGGCCGGTCAGGTGCGGAGATGCTACATAGATCGTCGGCGCAACGATCTCACCTTTTGCAGAACGCGAGCGCAGCGCGAGCAGCTCCGGTGTTCCGATCATGAACCGCACCGTGGTCACACCGTTCGCGACCATTACACGCAGCTCGTCGTCAGCGATCGAATCGGGAAATTCATCCTCATCCGACAAAAGATGAGTGTGCATGTCAACGAGGCCGGGTATCAGATACTTGGCGCGTCCGTCGATCTTCACCGCGTCCTTCGGGATCTTTACGCTCTTCGCATTTCCGACGGCGGTGATGATTCCGTCTCGTACTATAACTGTCTGATCTGTAAGCACGCGCTCGCGATCCATCGGAATTACGTTGACGCGGACGAATGCAGTCGTTTGGGCCGACGAACACCAAACACAGCAAAGAAGTAACAAGGTCAATAAAATAAATTGTTTCAGGTGCGAGCCTCCGTACTTCTTATTTGTCGGCCGCCGGCAGAGGATTTTGAACATCTATTACCAACCTCCATTTCGACTCCGCGTCGCGTCTCCAGACATGAACGTAATAGCCGGTCTCGGTTTTTTGTTGGTCGAAGGTGGCGGTGTATTTCCCGTAGGTGAATGCGAGATCGTCCGACTTCGCAACCTTTCCGTCGATGAGATCGAATCGCGTCAAGCTTAGCGGCAGTAATGCGAGGCCAGGTTCGTCGACGATAGGCATCATTCCTCTTCGATGAATACGAAATTGCGAGTCTAAATACTCCAGGCCACCGTGCTTGCGACGAGTCCTTGCGAGTGAACTGAAGATAGCAATGTCCCGTTCGCGGAAACTGTCTCCAGGTGTCCCGCGCATAGGGTTTAACTTGCGAGGTCCGACCGGATTGGCAGCGGTGAATTTCGTGTCGATCGTCGCGACGGCGTTCGGAGTGTCGGTGCCCATGTCGACGACGACCCTCCATGTTCCGTCGCTCTGCTTTTGCCAAACGGAAAAGTACATTCCGTGCCGCGGCGGCCGTGGATTTTCGGTGACGTCGGTATAAAGCACCGGACCGGTTGTGTATCCGAGATCGCCGGCCTCGGAAATGTCGCCAAACATCGGCGCCCAGTTGAAGACCACTTTGCGCGGACCCGTTTGCGGCGGCGATTTGATCAGATTCTCCCGAGTGCGTTCAGGGTGCGGACCAAAGCCGATGCCGTCATCCGCGAAGAACTTGATAAAGCCATTGCGAAACCCTTCCTTGACGGTGTACGCAGCGAATGCGCGTTCCGCGTCAGCCAATTCGCTAAGTTGCTTATCGCGCGAATCCTGTTGAGCTGTCGTAGAACCAATGGAGATTGTTAGACACGCCAGAAATATAAGGACGTCCATTATTAACGACAGACTTTGCGTCTCAGCGACTTTGCGTGAGAACTGTTTTTTGTCGCAAAGAGGCCAAGCCGCAAAGAAGAAGTTTCTACGTTCGATAGTCATCGTTGATACCTCGCACTGACCGCACACCGGAATCCGACGTGCTCGACGGCATTCTCGGGTGAGTGACTGTCGCGATACGTGACTCGCAAATTTACCGCTGACCCGCCGAAGCTTCCTCCGCGAAGCGCCCGCCGCGTCTTCACGTGGAGGAAGTCATTCGCTATGGGAGCATTTTCCGCCGAGCCGGCCGAGCTATATTTGCTCCATTCGTCAGCGAGGAACTCCCACACATTACCCGCGACGTCGTAAAGCCCGTAACCGTTCGGAGGATAGCTTGCGACTTTGGTCGGAGCCCCGAGACCGCTGCCCGAGAAATTCGCCCGGCCCTTGTCGGGCATTTCATCGCCCCATGGAAAATCTTTCCCGCCGAGTCCCCCAC
Source organism: Pyrinomonadaceae bacterium (assembly GCA_039934315.1). Taxonomy (GTDB): domain Bacteria; phylum Acidobacteriota; class Blastocatellia; order Pyrinomonadales; family Pyrinomonadaceae; genus OLB17. The sequence goes on from JBDTMK010000170.1 coordinate 3,840, forward strand.
GGGCAGCGAACTCCCATTCGGCTTCGGTCGGCAGCCGCTTGCCTTGGGCCTGACAAAAGGCCGAAGCGGCATACCAGCTGACGAACACCACGGGATAGTTTTCTCGGCCGGCGGGGAAGTCATTACCGTTCCAGTGATCCAAATATTTCCCGTTGTGATAGACCGCGGCAATCTTTGCCTTCTTCCATTCGGCGTGGCGATCGATAAAAAGCTTGAATTGGCCGTTCGTGACCTCGGTTCGATCGAGATAGAACGATGCAAGAGTTATCTTGTGTTTCGGCGTTTCTTCCGCGAAAAGATCCGCGCGCTTCACATTGAATTTGGTCTGGAGCTTTGGAATCATGGCTGCATCGATTCCCATTTCGAAACTCGAGCCGGGAATCAGCGCCATGTTTGCCATCGACGCGGCGCTGTTACTTGGGACCTGCGCCGCCGAGCTATAAGCCAAGGTAAGGACCAAACAAGCTATCGATACGTTTCGCATTTTTTATCACGATGTATCACGGGTTGCAGATTTAGCGCTCCGGATCCAAGCGGCAAATAAATCCCCATCCGCCGCCGAGTTCGCTCACCGCCAGCATCAGCTCGTTGCGGCCCTTTTTCAACGGAATGTAAACCGCATCGTTTTCGGGGCTGATGATCCCGAGAAAAGCGGGATCGCGAAAATTCTGAGCGCTGCGCCCGCGGTAAAGGATCTTACCGTTGACGAAAACGCTGACGTCATCGCTGTAGCCGATAGAAAGTTTCTTGACCTGTTCGCGCGGCGATTCGATGGTCGTCAGCGCATACACGACCTTCATGCCTGGCTGCGGATCGAGACGCTTTGAAAAATCGTTTGCAAACGTGACTCTCGGGTGCGGGCTTTCGCGATATCGGTTGACGACTACAAATTCAGGCGGCTCAGCTTCAACGTCCTGCCACTGAATAGTGCGAAGCTCGGTCTCGGTCAGTGCCAGCTCCAGATCGCGGACAAGCGCGTCGTAAGCCGGTGAAAGTTTCCATTTCGTGAGCGTGCCCCGGAGGCATTGGCGGCTGCTGACGCCGCCAGGGAACTGACGGCGTTTCGCGTACCTCGAAGTTTGAGAAGTAAGTCGCTCCGGTTAGCGCAGCGAGAGCGACCCGGCCCTTTTCCGCGCCACTTTTCAGATCCGCTATCTCGAGCGCCGGTTTGTCCATGTCCTTAACGAAGAGCTTTGCCTGGGCACCCGAAACGACCAGCCGTATGTGAAACCATTCGCCTTTCGGGATATCGACGGGGCCGATGAAACCAGGTCCGCTGTATATCTGCCAGTTGAGTCCGGTGTTAAGGACAGGCGTATATTGCATCGCGTCCGGCAGACCGGACTTGTGCTGGCGAAGGTAGACCCATTCACCATTGTTGCCGTCGTTTGATATCCGAAACTGGACGCCAAAGAATCCACGGGTCGCCGGAGTTGCGACATCGACATCTATAACGCAGTCACGTAATTCCAGATCTTTGAGTGTTGCTCCACCGCCGTTTAGGTAAAGACTTTTGCGGCCCTGGTACTCGGCGACATTCGCCTGGCCCTCGAGTTCCCAGCGAGGTGAATCGGGAGCGACAGAAACTGGCTGTTGAGCTTTGGCCGTGGAAAGCGTGAAGGCAATGAAAACTATCACGGGGAAAAGACTTCGTGACTTCGCGGCGTTGCGAGAAAATGCTTTTCTCGCGCAAAATCGCAAAGTCGCAACGAAAGCTCGCCATTGTTTTACTTGCGTATCCATCCGTATTACGTTGAAGGCCAGGCTCTCCTTCGATCCGATAATCTATGAAATCAACCTCTTTTGTCGGGTGCCATCCGAATTCATCGTGTAGATCTCAGCATGACCGTCCCGGGTTGATTGGAACGCGATCTTTTTTCCGTCCGGCGAAGGAACCGGGTAGAGGTCGGAGAACGCATTGTTTGTCAGCTGAATGAGGTCCGAGCCATCCGCGTTCATTGAATAGATCTGAAACTTGCCGTCCTTGTTGGGACGCCGCGCAAAAATTATTTTCTTCCCGTCGTGTGACCATTCGGGCGCGTTGTCGAACTCGACTTGGTTCCCGACATTCACCGGACCGGTGCCATCGACATTCATCACATGCACATCGGCATCCCCGCCGCGATCGGACGAGAAGAGGATCTTCTTTCCATTCGGAGACCACCCAGGTGAGAAATCGCGTGCGGTGTTGTTGGTGAGCCGCGTCTGATCCGAACCGTCCGCGTTCATCGTGTAGATCTCCCAATTTCCGTCCTTGCTCGACATGAAGACGACGCGTTTGCCGTCCGGCGACCACGACGGGTCCCAGTCGTTGCCTTTATTGAATGTGAGACGCTTTTCGTTCGTTCCGTCGACGTTGATCGAATAGATCTCGTAGTCACCGTCACGCTGGCTCATAAACACGCCATGCTTTCCTTCGTGCGACCAACGTGGAGCGAAGTTTTCTCCCGCGACGGTGATAAATGGCTTCAGATCTGTTCCGTCGGTTTTTACGGAATAGGCTACTCCGCCGCCTTTGGGACCGGACTTGAAATAGATTCTTCCGTTCTTGTCCACGTTGGAACTGATCTATCTGCCGGGTTGGCTTGAGCGGAGATGAAAGTGGGAACGGCAGCGATGAAGAGTGCTAACAAAATTCCAAATCCTCGAATTAAATAATGCATAAAAGCTCCTCGCGCTATCGCCCGTTGATTTCTGAGTGAGCCGCTGTGATCAACGCGGCGAACGTTGTATCGAACGCGTCCTGCTCGTCCTTGCTGTCACCAGCGAATTTGCGCCGCCACGAGGCGACGTCGATATTTTTCATTACGGTTTCACGGACGACGGGCAGATTTGCCGCACCGCTGCCGAGCTGATGGGTCTCGATACTGACTTGCTGCGTGACGGCTTCGATGAAATCGATCAGGAGGCGAACGTACGCTCGGGCGTTTTCGTTTCGCATTACGTCGCCATGCCCGGGAACCATCGTTTCAAAATTGAGTTGATCGAGCCGTTTGAGCGTGACGGCAAAATCTTTTGGATAGCCGCCGAACATGTACGGCACGGGATGAACGACAAGGTCACCCGTCATGATGATCTTTTCTTTTGGAAGGAAAATTATCGCATCGCCCGCAGTGTTGCCGCGTCCGAGATTCATAATGCGAACCTCGCGGTTTCCAAGATCGATCCGCATCTCCGAATCGAATGTCAGATTCGGTGTACGGTCGACGATCGACTTGAATTCTTCCTGCACCGGAGCGATCCCGGCGATCGCGTCCGCATAC
>JBDTMK010000171.1:0-7064 GCA_039934315.1 Pyrinomonadaceae bacterium
TATCGGTATGTATTCTACTTTCGCTGATCGTCGTATCAGCGCAGGATGATTCGGACCCGAATTCACCGACACCGATATTACTCAGCGAAAACGACTCCACGAGAGCACTGGCTCAGCCGGTCGGAAAGAGTCGGATGGTTTCCCGTGCGTCCTCGCGTGCCTTTGCGCAGAATCAACAGATCGAGCTTTTTGTTACGAACATAGATCTGATGGACGGCGAAGGTGCGAATGCTTTCCGCATTTACATCGAGGATTCCAAGGGACGTGAATATCGCTTTCCGGTTCTCGATATCCGCCCGGCGACGGAGTTTCAGCGAGGCGTTTTTAGCGTCGTAACTTCTCTCACCGATGAGGCTCATTACTGGGAGGAACCACCGGCAGAGGGTGATGTTCTCGTGCGTCTTGCGTGGCGCGGGCTCTCAAGCAATAGAGTCAGGTTGGCCCTTGGAAAGACGGGTGGGGATATCAAGGACGATCCCGGAGCATCTGCGACACCGCTTTCTTTTGCGACTGCAAAAGGAGGTACCGCTGCTGACGGGCCATCTGCGGAGTTGGTCGGCTACAAATGGTCGGGCGACCGGATGAGATTTCTTGAGCAAGCGACGTTCGGACCGACACCGGCCCTTGATACACGCATTCGACGCATCGGCTTGCGAACATGGCTCGCGGAGCAATTCGAAATGCCGTATCCATCGGCTTTGAATCCGTATCCGAACATTCCCCTCAAATCTACTGATTCTACCGTTGCACCTCCAAATGGCTGCGGCCTGTCTGGGACCCCTGACCCGGCAACCTACAACATCTGTATTCGAGATCATTACTCGATGTATCCGATCCAGACGTGGTTTTACAAAGAGGCCCTGTATGGCGAACCGCAGCTCCGGCATCGCGTGTCGTGGGCACTAAGCCAGATCTGGGTCATCTCAGGCCTCGATACTCAGCAGTCTTCATGGATGCTCGAATATCACCAGCAGTTGAGTAAGAACGCATTCGGCAATTGGCGAACTTTGATGTCCGACATGACGCTGAATCCGGGAATGGGCAATTACCTCGACATGATCCGTTCGACGAGAACCAACCCGGTCGAAAACTATCCGCGCGAGGTGCTCCAGCTTTTCAACATCGGGTTGTTTATGCTGAACCAGGACGGCACTGTACAAACCGTGCAGGGGACTCCCGTGCCGACTTACGATCAAAACACGATCAATAATTTTACGAAGGTATTTACTGGTTGGCGTGACTGCCGAATCGCCGATCTCAATGCTAGTTGTCCGGATTCGATCGCGGGCGTTCCCGACTATAAAGATCCTATGTCCTTGAATACCGGGAATCACGATCTGACGGCGAAGACGCTTTTGAATTATCCCGGAGTTCCAAATCAAAACATCGCGGCTTGTGTCGGTTGTACCGGGCAGGCGGCGTACACCTACGCCTATAACTCGCTCAATCAGGCACTCGATAATATTTACAATCATCCGAACGTCGCTCCGTTCGTAAGCAAGCTGCTGATTCAACAGCTTGTCACGAGCGATCCGACGCCGGCTTACGTAGGTCGCATATCGGCCGTGTTCAATGCGAATCGAACAAGCCCGACGCAGATTAAGGATGTCGTTAAGGCGATACTTCTAGATCCGGAAGCACGCGGTGATATCAAGTCCGACCCGCGATATGGCAAGCTTCGGGAACCGGTGCAGCTGACGACGAATATTTACAGAAACTTTAACGTCACGGATGCTGCAGGAACGGGACGCAGCGACGGGGACATAAATCGTTATCCGGCGGGACAGGGACAGAACGCGTTCAACCCGCCGACCGTCTTTAACTACTATCCGCCGAATTTCATTGTTCCGGGAACGACCCTTCTCGCTCCCGAGTTTGGGATCTTCACGACGGGCACCGCAATCGGGCGTGCGAATATCGGCAATTCTTTGGTCTTCGGTCAGATAGCCATCGCGCTGCCAAATACACCAAACGGCACCAAGATAAATGTCGCGGACCTACAGGCGATCGCCGCGGCAGACACGACGAGTAATCAACTGCTCGATCACTTGAATACGCGGATGATGCACGGTGCTATGTCGGCACAAATGAAGAGCACGATCTTGACGGCGGTCAATACCGTGGCCTCGACTAATCCGCTTGCTCGTGCCCAGACCGCTGTTTATTTGATCGCGACGTCGTCGCAATTCCAGGTGCAGAGGTAAAAAATATGAAACAGGATAGACGCGATTTTTTGATCAAAGGCGGGTGCACTTTAGGCATGACGGCTCTGGCGACGCAGATGCGGCACTTCGGCTTGATGAGTGCACTGGCGCAAAAGGTCAGCGATGAGAACCAGGACGCCGTTCCGAGTGATTACCGCGCGCTGGTCTGCATATTTATGTCAGGCGGTAATGACGGAAACAATACGGTCATACCGAACCACAACGACGCGACGATAAGCAATTACACGGCGTACTTCAATGCGCGGAACCCAGCGGGTCTCGCTATTCCCCAGGCTAACTTGCTTCCGATCGCGGTACCTCGAATGGGCGGCCTGTCTTACGGGTTGCATCCCGGTTTCGGTCCGCAGGCAGCGGCTACAAATATCGTCAACACCGGAATCCACGATCTCTGGGCCCTAGGCAAGATGGCGGCCGTCACGAACGTCGGGACACTGGTCGCTCCGATGACAAGGACCCAGTGGCAGACCAATGCGGTCCAAAGGCCTTTTCAGTTGTTTTCGCATTCGGATCAGGTTTCTCAATATCAGGGCGGCCGAAGCGATATCGAATCGTTCACGGGTTGGGGCGGTCGAATTTCGGATCTTCGCACGTCTCCTGATAATCCGAACGGGCTAATTCCGATGATCACATCGATCTCGGGTGCACAACTTTTCACATCCGGGCAGACGACACTGCCGCTCGCGATCGCGAATGCAGGAACTGGACTGAATAACGTTTTGAATCCGGCTGGTTACAACACGACCGCCGCGTCGCAAGCAAGGCTCGCCGCGTTCAATCAGCTTCGGGGTGTTGATCTGAGTTCTCAGATCGTTGCCGCCGCGAGTCACGTAACAGATCAGGCGATCTCCGCCAACGGAGTCTTTCAGGTGTCGCAGGAAGTCACCGCTGTATTTCCGACCACCAACATCGGGCAGCAGCTGAAACAGGTCGCACGCTTAATTAAGAAACGGACCGATCTAAGCGTGAACCGACAGGTCTTTTTCGTTCAGCTCGGCGGATTCGATACACACACTAACCAGATCACAGGCCAGGCCGGATTGTTCGTTCAATTGAGTCAGGCGATGCGGTCGTTTTATGACGAGATGGTCGTGCAGGGAATTGGCGACAAGGTCACGCAATTTACGATGGCCGATTTCTCGCGGACGCTCGCTCCGACCGGAACAGGCGCGGCTATCGTGGGAAGCGATCACGCGTGGGCTAACCATCATCTTGTCGTCGGCGGCGGAATTACGGCGAGTGATTTTTACGGGATCAACACGACGAACGGCACGCCGTTTCCGACGCTCACTGCGAATGGCCCCGACGACGCGGATAGCGGAACCGGGGCACGCGGTCGTTGGATTCCGACCGCATCAGTAGAGCAGTATGCCGCAACACTTGCGCGTTGGTATGGCCTGCCCGATGCAAATCTCGTGAACGTCTTTCCGAAGATCGGGAACTTTACGAATACGAATCTCGGATTCATGCAGCCGCCAGCTTAGGAAGACGGGAAGAAGGGAAGAAGGGGAGAAGGGGATCGAATCTCCCTTTCTCCCCTTCTCTTTTCTCCCCGCTCGTTCGTTGAACTTTCTTCCCAGCGAATCTAGAATCAAGTGACGTTGTGAATCTGCCTAATTATTTAACTTTCGCCCGGATCATCATCGTGCCGCTGCTGGTTGTCGTTTTGCTGACTCCGGTGGCCGATCAGTGGTTCGGCGTCAGCGGCTACGCACTCGCGATCGTTGTTTTCCTAATTGCATCTTTTACTGACATTCTCGACGGGCATATTGCGCGAAGGCGTAATCAAGTTTCTACTCTGGGAAAGTTTCTCGATCCGATCGCGGACAAGCTTCTCGTCTCCGCCGCATTGATAGTTCTGGTTGAAAAGCATCTTGCTCCGTCGTGGGCCGTCGTTATAATTCTCGGCCGCGAATTCATCGTTACCGGTTTGCGTTCAGTCGCCGCGGCTGAGGGAATCATCATTCAGGCGCAGAGTATCGGTAAACTGAAGATGTGGGCACAGTGCGTCGCGATCGTCGCGTTGCTGATCGCGGCGGCGAACGGGAACCCGCCTGTCTCGAACTTTGGATTGGATTATCCTGCGTTTCGTTTCTGGGAAGTCGCCGAGGTGCGGACGGCGTTCTCTGACTTGACGAATTTATCTCTGACGGCAAACGACTGGAAGGTCTTCGGCTATCTCGTAGGACGCGGAGCGCTTTGGGTATCCGTCATCACGGCGTGCTGGTCGATGTACGATTACTTCACTTATTTTTTCCGCGAGCGCCAGAGCGAACGCGTACAGAAGCCCGTCGAATAACCTTTGTTCATCCCCAGACTTGCGACGGTTGATGTCATCGGCTCGCCGCCCAGATTCGCTTCTCGATCGTGATCACGCCTGCAGCTAGTTGAGAACCGCGTCACGGCAGCGGTCAACTTCAGCCCACTTCCGCAATACTGCGTTGTTAGCACTTCGAGCTTTTTAAGTAACTTCTACAAAAAAGAGCCGGAGCCAAGTGAGATTGGCGTCCGGCTCTAGAGACAGGGAACGATGTTCGTTGTTACTGTACTTCCACCCAATCTCCGGTGTGGATCTCCTGGGCACTCCTGGTTACCAGAGCCGTCGCGACGCGCTCTTTCACGTTCAGGATCACCATCTCGCCAACTACCTTTCTAATAAACGGACGGTCTTCCTTCGCGGCCTCGGTCGTCACGACCTTGCCTTTTGCAGTATCGCCTTTTTTCCTTGCGGTTTGATTCGAGAACCGGCCGCCGCGATATTCGTAGCTCTGGAATCCCCAATCGCGAGCGCTTGCGGATTCGCCCCAATCACCCGAGAAAGGATTGCCGTCACCGAGCGGGCGGAACACTGTAACGTAGTCGCCGATCTGAACGTTGTCTTCGGCACCAAGATCGATATAAACAATAAAGTCGCGTGTGATCAGGTCAACGTTATCGCGGGATAAGATGAGCCGGCCGACCGCTTTTCCGCTCGGATCACCGAAGAGGTCCAGGGCAGGACGCTGCTTGTATTCCGGCGCGATGCGCACCTGAGTGGGCTGGACCAAGTCGCCCAACAGGATGTCGGAGCATGAAGCCTTCACTCTTGCCACTGACACTTCCGATTTTACGCGAACAACTTCGAGAGCTCCGACTTCCTCGGTATAAAATCCAAGGCTGTTTTTGCGTGTCCAGTGAGACTTTACCTGACCGCGCGGGCGGACGATGCTATACATGTCGCCGACCTGCACGCCCTTGTTTGCACCAGCGTTGACGTAGACAAAATTATTCTGCGAATACAGAAAGCCATCCTGTTCCTCAACGGCACCCACGATCTTTCGGCTCGTATCGATAGGCGAAGTCTGCACGTACCCTGCGCAATATAGGTTGTTGCGTTCCGCCACGCGCATTGTTCGGGACATGGGCGGCGTAACCGGCGTCAGAACGACAGGACGCTGCGGCTGTTGTGCCAAACCGACTGTGGCAAATACAGTGACGGCTGCGAAGACGGACGCAGCAACTCTTTTGCAAACGATTTGAAATCTCACGATTTTCTCCTTTTTACTTCGGCTGAATGATCGGACTGGACGACTCCGGATGAAAGAGGCGGAGGCTAAGATAGCAGTTGGCCTGAATTTCGGCCACCATTATCGTACCCTGTTACGTAAAAATGCGTCAACAACTATTTTTCATTGTTAAACACGGCGAAAAGTTCCCGGAGGTCGAGTTTTCCGAGGTTTAACGCTTAAACTTGCGCTCACCAGAACCATTTTGTAGTATCTCAATTTGCTCGCGTCGCCTCACGCCTTGCCGGTGTAGCTCAGTTGGTAGAGCAGTTGATTTGTAATCATCAGGTCGTAGGTTCGAGTCCTATCACCGGCTCCAATATAACCTGAACAAATACATCTAAATACAGGAGACGAATTACAGTCTATAAGACAGTCCTTTTTTGATTAGGACTAGAATTAGAACTAGACCGAATCGATTTCGACGTTTTTTATTGGGTCGCGATCCGCGTTTGTCGCATTCGCTTGGAGACCTTGTTTACGGCCGTAAAGCGGCCGTCTTCGTATCGAGCAGATAATGTTCAGCGAATTGTCGAGCACCCGTTCATAACCGCCTGCAGCCAACGTCAGATCGTTATTCATTACGATTAGAATTTCTTTGCGCGATGCCGCTTGTGGATTGATTCTCTGAATAAACGTAGCGTACGATCGTTTCCGTAAAAAGACGTTGATGAGCGCATCAGCGCCGTTCGTAGGCAAATCGTAGTATGAGTCAGAATCAGGAAACCGACGTTGAACGTTTTCAAAGCTCCGTCGCTGTCAAATTTCAGCTCTACAACAGTTTATTCCTGTCGCTCCCGTTCGATCGCGTCGAAAAAACCGGGATCCTGCTTTCGTTATTCTTGAGCGACTGCGAAGAGGGTTTTGAGAAAGGCCTAAGTACCCCGCAGATCGTCGAGGACTTTTTGAAAAACCACACTTCGATAACCGCGGAATCCGAAAAAATCGATCTGCTTCTCCGCTTCGTGCAATATGCCGAGCGGCAGGTTGTGCTATTCGATGCACTCGAGGAAGCGGCGTTTCTCGAGGTCAACGACATGCACGGTGCCGGGACGCTGAAAGATTTGGAATCGTCCGTGAGGCGGAACAGAAAAGAACTCGACCTCGTAACGAAACTCTGCGACTTTAGCGTGCGACTCGTTTTGACGGCTCACCCGACTCAGTTTTACCCCGGCTCCGTTTTGGGGATAATCAACGATCTCACGCGGGCGATCGCCGAAAATAATATTGCTGAAATCGACACCTACCTGCAGCAGCTCGGCAGGACGCCATTCACAAACAAACAAAAGCCGACCCC
>JBDTMK010000172.1:0-6999 GCA_039934315.1 Pyrinomonadaceae bacterium
GTACGGCGCGAACTTCATTATGATGTCGATGATCTTTGTCGTAATCGCGAAGACCGACTCCATCAAACCTACAAAAGGCGCCACGACCGGCGCAGGCATCAGCGTTATTGCGATGCCGATGATCAGCGCGAAGAACATGATGTGGAGCATGTTCGGGCTTGCACCGGAGATCGAGTTGAATACGTTACTCGGCACTATCGTTTTCACGGCCTGCATCAAAGGCGAATCCGCTTTTGCAGATTCGGCAGCCTGTTTTTGCGCCGCGGCGGCCGACGTCGCACCGCCGCTGAACTTCTCTTTTAATTGCGTTGCGATCTCGGGACTGATGCGCTCGCCAGGCCGGATCGTATTCGCGAGGCCGAGGCCGATCACGACCGAAATTGCCGAAATGATCAGACAGTAGGCAAAAGATTTGAGGCCAATGCGGCCAAGTTTTCTGATGTCACCTATCCCCGCGACGCCGACTACCAACGATGAGAAGACGAGCGGGACGACGATCATCAACAGCAGATTTAGAAAAACCGTGCCTACGGGCTGAGTGATATTCGATACCATCCAGACGACGTTAGGATGAGTTCCGCCGAGTGAGTAGTTCACGCCAAGCCCACCCAGGACTCCGACAAGCAGGCCCAGAAGGATCTTCGTGTGCTGCGCCATTCCCGTCGGCTTGTCGCGGGTTTTGTCGTCGAGGTCGGTGTCGAGCTCGCGTTCATAATCGTCGGCCGGGATCTGATCTCTTTCGTTATCGCTCATGTTCTGACTTCTGCCTTTTTGGATTGAATTTCGCTAATTCGTTTTGCTGAAGAAAGAAAGCTGTGGAAGCTCTCGTCAATATCTAAAGCCGTGCGCATGGTTCGAGGAAGTTTAACAAATAACCTTTCGTTTGGATATTGCTTCGAAAACTTGAGAGCGTCGAATTCTTGTTCAGTACGATCTGTTGGCGGAGCCACTTTCCGGTTTTTTCGAATCGAAGCTAAAATCGATTCGAATGTTTGAGTCAATCCACTTTAATTCAAAAGGCCGCGCTAAGACGAGTGCGTCAAATCCTGAAGTTATCGCTAAGCTGCGCGAGATCGTCGGCGATGAATATGTCGTCGTCGATCCGGAAAAGGTTGAGCCATACGGCGCGGATGCCGTGAAAGAAAAATTCCCACCCGAGGCCGTCGTGTTTCCGGAATCGACTGCGGAGATGGTCGAGATAGTAAAACTCGCAAACGAATACCTTTTTCCAGTAACGGCGCGTGGAGGCGGTGTCGGGTATACCGGCGGAGCGGTTCCGGTCGATGGAGGCATCGTCATCGGGACCGATCGAATGAAGAAGATCATCGAGATCAGCGCGGATGATCTTTACGTGATCTGCCAACCGGGATTGACGACTTTCGAATTGCAACAAGCCGTCGCCGAACAAGGGTTGTTGTTCGCACCCGATCCGGCCTCATATAAAGATTCGTTCATCGGCGGCAACATCGCCGAGAACGCCGGCGGCATGCGAACACCGAAGTACGGCGTGACGAAACATCACGTGCTCGGTTTGGAAGTTGTAACGGCTACGGGCGAGATCATTCGCACGGGTGGGAAGACTGTTAAAAACGTCGTTGGTTTCGATCTCACGGGATTGATGTGCGGATCGGAAGGAATGCTCGGCATAATCACCGAGGCCACGCTGAAGTTGTTACCGATGCCCGAGGCGACATCGACGGTGCGTGCGAATTTTCACTCTATGGAAGCGGCGTGCAAAGTGCTGACGAAATTTACGCCCGAGGGATTGCTCCCGATGGCGATGGAAGTGCTCGACAAGTACTGCGTCGCTGCAGTCGAAGAGAATTTCGCATTTGGACTTTCGAAAGATGCCGAGGCGATCCTCATCGTAGCCGTCGACGGATCGAAGGAAGAAGTTGCACGCAACGCGCAAATGATCGAACGGATCATCGGAGACAACGGCGGCTTCGATATTCTGCGTGCGAAGACGAAGGACGAAGAGGACAAGCTCTGGGATGTGCGTCGCGCGATCTCGCCCTCGTTGATGAAGTACGGAACGTTGAAGATCAACGAGGATGTTGTAGTGCCGCGATCGAAGGTTCCCGAGCTTGTCGCACGCATCGAAGAGATCGGGCACAAGCACGACACGTTCGTCGCGAACTTCGGACATGCGGGTGACGGAAACATCCACGTGAACTTCGTCGTCGATCGCGAAGACGCCGCAGCTGTAGCACGTGCCCGCGAGTGTGTTTCGGAGACATTTCAGCTCTCAGTAGAGCTCGGCGGCACGATCTCGGGCGAGCACGGAATCGGATATGTGAAAGCTCAGTACATGGACTACGCGATCGACAAACCGACGCTGGAGATCATGAAGGGAATTAAGAAAGTTTTCGATCCGAATGGAATCTTGAATCCGGGGAAGATGTTTGTTTGAAGTTGCCGGTTAAATTCTTCTTTGCGACTTTGCGGGAACAATTCTTCGCGAGTTATGAAGACCTCAATCCACACAGTTTGTGTTCCCGCAAAGCCGCAAAGTCGCAAAGAAGAACTAGCATTATCCTGAGCATTACTGCCGTCGCTATATGATCAAATCTTTTTTAACAGTCGTTCTATTCACTGTATGTTTTGTCGGCTCGACGGTCGCACAAAAGAAAACCATCATCCTCGTGCGTCACGCCGAAAAGGCGGACGCGACGAGCCAGGACCCGGAACTTTCGGCCGAAGGGAAAGCTCGTGCAGAGAGGCTGGCGAAGATCGTAAAGCGCTACAAGCCCGGAGCGATCTACTCGACCGATTTCAAACGCACGCGTGATACCGGCGCGCCTCTGGCGTCGCGACGAAAGCTGCAAATCCAAACTTACGATCCTAAGAAGCCGAACGAGTTGATCGACATGATCATGAAAACTAAAACGAAACGCTTTCTCGTCGTCGGTCACAGCAACACTGTTCCCGGACTCGCGAACCTGCTTGGGAAAAAAGAAGTTTTCAAGAATCTCGATGATGCCGAGTACGGCGTGATCTGGATCGTGCGGATGAAAGACGGGCAAGTGCGAAAGACGGAAGTCATCCCATATTAGGCTTCGGCTTTGCGTTTTTGCGTCTCCGCGTGAACACGCCGCTTAGAGACGAGGGCGCTCAGTTCACGCAAAGCCGAAAAAACAAAAAAAAAGGCCCGAATGATCCGGGCCTTTCCACGAAATTAAATATCCAGACTATTTCTTCGCCGGAGCCGCCGTCTTCGCAAAATATCCCTGCCGGTGCGAGACTCGAACCTTTTGCTTTTCCAATTCAGTGTTAACGAGCTGGATCTCGATCTTTCGAAATGATCCGTCCAGAGCACGATTGGTCGGTTCGTATGCGACAAGATATTGCGAACGCATCTCATCCTGGATCTGTTTGAACGCCTGACGCAGCTCATTTTCATCCCGCGGGAAATATGCCCGGCCGCCGGTGCGCTCTGAAATTTTCTTCAGTGATCCTTCGTCGACGCCGTCATAAAAATTGTCGCCGATGCCGACTGAGTAGATCACGGCTTCCGCACGAAGGGCCGCCTGGACCGCATCGTCCAATTTCTTTTTACTGAATGTGTCGTAACCGTCCGAGAGCAGGATGATCGCCCGTCGTGTTCTCTCGGGCGCCGGCCCAAGAACATCTGATGAAGTGACAAAGATCGAATCCCAAATTGCGGTCGAACCCTGGATCTGCTGATTCGTCCCAGAGATAGGCGGCGTTCCGGGAGTGCGTCCGCCATTCGTAACCACGCCGCCGCCGAGATAACCCGACGGAGGGACGAACGTGACACGCTCGATCGATCGACGAAGACGCTGCATGTTACTGGTCATCCCCTGCTCGAGCGTCGACTCGCCCGTGAATGAAATGACGGATACTTCGTCCTTCTCCGGTCGAATTACCGATTCAAGAAACGATATCGCTGCGGATTTTTCTTCGGGGAGAGTGCGTTCCTGCGACGCGCTCGTATCAATAAGGATCGCGAGGCTGAGCGGCAGATCGATCTGTCGTGAGAATGCCGAGATAACCTGCGGCTGGCCGTTTTCCAGAATTCGTATGTCTTCAGGCTTAAGAGTCAGGATCAGTTTCCGGCTGCGATCCTGGGCCGTGAACAGAACATTGACGGATTCCGTCTCGACCTTCACGACGGCGTCCTCCTCTTCGATCGGTGGTGTCGGCGTCGCGACCGGAGATTTCGGCTCGGATTGCTGCGCGTTCGCGAATTCGTTTCCGAACAGACCGGCGACGCCAATTGCAATCAAAAGCAACAACCCAAAAATCCCGCTTCTCTTGTACATCTGAAAAACTCCTTCCACTATTTCAAGCTATCTTTGACCGCTCTGTAGCTCGATTTCGTGCGCAGCTTGTATTTATCTGTTTTTGACGGATCCGTAAACCGAACTTCGATCTTTCTTTCCCGGCCGTCGTAATTTTGATTTGCAGGGCGGTAAGTGATGACGTACTGAGAACGAAGCTCCTCGGAAATTCTTTTGAACTGACGCTCAAGCTCGAGCATATCGCCGCTGAAGAAAGCCTGGCCGCCCGTCTCTTCGCATAAACGCGAGAGGAACTTGTCGCCCTTGTCTTTAACCGTTCCGGCTTCGACGCCGGGAACAGAACCAAGAAATCCTGCCTTTGTCGAGATTGCGAAGATCGTCGTCTCCGTTCTTTGTGCAATGTCGATCGCATCTTCAAGCTTTGCCCGGCTAAATGTGTCGTCGCCATCCGTGATGATGACGATCACGCGGCGGCCGGCAACATTGCGGAGCTTCTCATCAGAAAACGTCCAGACAGCGTCATAGAGCGCCGTCTGCGACCCGGCCTTCTTAACTGTGTCCACGGCCTTCTGAAGATAATCCAGCTTGTCGGTAAAATCCTGGCGAAGCAGCACTTCATTATCGAACGTCATGAACGCCGCGCGGTCTTTTCGCAGACGCAGCACCGTGTGCATGAAGTTCATCGCCGCTTCTTTTGAAAATCCAAGCTTCCCTGCCGTCGACGGAGACGTATCCATCAGCACTCCGACATACACCGGGGGATTATTTTTCTCGTCTGTAAAAAACGTGATCTCCTGCTGGACGCCATCCTCAAATACGGCAAAGTCTCCCCGGCTTAAACCGGTAATAAGATCTTTCTTCACGGTCACCGTAACCGGAAGACGTACCTCGAAGGTCTTAAGCTGGGTGGTATCATCATCAGCCGGAGGCGTCGGCTTCGCCGTTTGGGCAGAAACGCCATTGCCAATTGCGAAAAGCAATATAAAAAGCGGGATAAAGATCGATCGCGGAAACCTATTCATAATCTCTAATGGTGTTAATCAGAAGATGCAGTTTTTCGATGCCCTAGACGAGGCGATTGTTGCCCGTTTGAGGCAAGAAGGGAGTATATCAAAGGAAGATGTCAGTAGTCAGTAGTCAGGAGGCAGTGGTCAGTGGTCAGTGGTCAGGATAGAACAAGTGGATCGTTTTCCGGAGCGCACTGGATTTGGGCAGTTCGGTTCGCTATTCTTAATAACTCACTGATCCTTAATACTGACCACTGACCACTGACCACTGACCACTGAACACGGACCACTGACTGACCACTGACCACTGAACACCGACCACCTTCTATGAACACCAACATTTTCAGGGAATACGACATTCGCGGGATAGTCGGGGAGCAGCTGACAGATGAGACGGTCGCGACGGTTGGCCGCGCGATCGGGACTTTCTTTGGGAAGAATGGGGCAAAGCGCATCGCTATCGGTTACGACGCGCGAAAAAGCTCCCCCATTTTTTGTGATCTGCTGACAAGGGGCTTCACCGAATCCGGATGCGATGTTGTTCTGATCGGAATGGTCCCGACGCCCGTTCTTTATCACACGGTATTTACGAAAAATGTCGACGGCGGCGTAATGATAACCGGCTCGCATAATCCGCCGGATCATAACGGCTTCAAGATCTGCCTCGGCAAATCGACGCTGTTCGGATCGCAAATACAAGAGATCAAAGATATCGCTCTCTCGGGCGATTTTGTCCACGGTGAAGGCACCGTCGAATCGATGGACGTGCTGGAAGACTACTGCACCGACATCGTCTCAAGGATCGATTTCACGCACGGTAGCAGAGACGCAAAGGAAAGGATGAAAGTCGTTGTCGACGCCGGCAACGGCATGGGCGGCGTGACGGCGGTTCCGGTCTACGAAGCGCTCGGTGTGGAACTGGTCAAACTTTACACGGATCCGGATTCAAACTTCCCAAACCACCACGCCGACCCGACCGTCACTGAAAATCTGCAGGACGCAATTGCCGCTGTGCACGAGCACAAGGCCGACATCGGTCTCGCGTTCGACGGGGATGGTGACCGCATAGGCGTGGTCGATGAAAACGGCAGGATAATTTGGGGTGATGAATTGATGATCCTGCTCTCGCGTTCGGTCCTTGCGTCAAACCCGGGCGCGACGATCATCGCCGAAGTTAAGTGCTCGCAAAGTCTCTTCGACGATATTGAAAAACATGGCGGCACGGCCCTGATGTGGAAGGCGGGCCATTCGCTTATCAAAGCGAAGATGAAAGAAACGAATGCGGCACTCGCCGGCGAGATGAGTGGACACATTTTTTTCGCCGACCGATTTTACGGATTCGATGACGCGACGTACGCCGGCGCCCGTGTTCTAGAGATACTTTCCAAAACCCAACAGCCGCTTTCGGCGCTTCTTTCAGACATACCGCCAACCTTTTCAACCCCCGAGCTTCGCGTCACGTGCGCAGACGAGCGCAAATTCGAAATTGTCGCGGCGATCGCGAAATATTTCGCTGCGACAAACGAAGTCATCACCATTGACGGCGCGCGAATTCTTTTCGATCACGGCTGGGGCCTCGTTCGCGCGTCGAATACGCAAGCTATTCTCGTGCTTCGGTTCGAGGCGGATTCGCAGGAACATCTCAACGAGATGCGTTCGGTTGTCGAGATGGAAGTGAATCGATTGATTGGCCCGCAGGTGCCTTCAAGCACTCACTAAGCCTTTGA
>JBDTMK010000173.1:0-6965 GCA_039934315.1 Pyrinomonadaceae bacterium
ATAATTTAGGTTTTCGGAAGTTTATCCAAATTTTCGTTATCGCTCCCGACGCAGAAAAATTACAACTTCTAACTAAATCCTTGAAATGAACAGGTTGTTACAAAGTGAATGCTTGAGAATTTTTTATAACGCGAAACTACCTATTTGTAAAGCAAATACGGTGCCCGTCGTTTTTCGAAATCGTAAAGGGTTTTTCTCCAAGCGGCTTCAACTGCCTCTGGGGTTTCTCCTCGTTTCACCATTCCCAGGAATTCGGCGTTCACCAATAGTCGACCAAACCGATCGACCTCCCACTCCGCCGGGTAGAGCTTTCTCAAAGCCGATGCTATCTCTAATCCCGTCCTTACGGATTCGAACGTATTCCTATTGGTGACGATCATGTTTACCCCGCCGAGATCTTCCCCCTTGAAGACCGACGCGTTTGGCTTGAATCTTACGGGCACAAACCGAATGCCCTGCAGTCCTCTTTCATTCAAATACTTTGCGAGCTTCTGTCCGTCGATCCACGGGGCGCCTACAACTTCGAAGGGCGTATCGGTGCCCCGGCCGACGCTGACATTCGTCGTCTCGAGCAAACCGACCCCCGGGTATAAAGTCGCTTCATTGAGCGAGCGTATATTCGGCGACGGATTGATCCAAGTCTGTCCGGTCTCATCAAACCACATTGCCCGCGACCAGTTCTCCATCTTAATGACGTGAAGGTCGGCACCGATCTTCCGCTCGGCGTTCATCATCTGACCGAGCTCGCCGATCGTCAGGCCGTACCGGACCGGAACTGTATGCGCGGCGATAAACGAAAGCTTGTCTTCTTCGGCTAGCGGGCCTTCGACATCGACGCCATTGATCGGATTAGGCCGATCGAGCACATAAATTGGTTTGCCCAATTTTCCTGCTTCCTCAAGAACATTCCGCAGGGTCGCTGTATACGTATAAAAACGGGCGCCGATGTCCTGAATGTCGTAGACGATCGCGTCGAGATCTTTGAGCTGCTCGGGCTTCGGTCTTCTCGTTTCGCCGTAGAGCGAATAAACGGGCAGACCGGTCTTGTCATCTTTTGCATCATCTATCTTCGCGACGTCGAGCTCGCCGCGGATGCCGTGCTCGGGTGCGAACAACGAGACGAGCTTCACATTCTTAGCTTCGAAGAGAACATCGATGGTCGGCTTGCCCGCAAAATTCCGCCCCGTGTGATTTGTAACCAAGCCGATGCGTTTACCCTCGAGTTCTTTGAAGCCACTGCGCTCGAGCACATCAATACCATTCAGCACGACCGCCGATTGCGGATTGCGGACTGCGGGATTCGTGCGGTTGGCGGCCTCGACCTGCGCTTTGAAGCGTGGAATTTGCGCGGCGACTTGCGACTGATAGATGCTTTCCGCGAGACGATACGCTTCGATCGGCGTGTCCTCGATCGCGGATGCGACAATGGTCGCGACCTTTGCACGGAGCGGACTCACATCGCCTTTCCCGTCGGGGTGGACTCGGTTCGACATGAACACGACGAAGGTTTGCGAGACGCGATCGATCCAGATAGAGGTCCCGGTGAATCCGGTGTGGCCGAAAGAACCGAGAGGAAAGAGCTCACCGCGGTTTGATGAGAACGATGTGTTGATATCCCAGCCGAGGCCCCGGGTCGCTCCGTCTTCGGAGACGACGATCGGCCGAGTCATGAGGGCAATAGTTTGAGCCGAAAGAACTCGCCGGCGGCTGTCAGAACCGCGAGCGGTAGCGACCGGGTCACCCGTTGCCATTCTGCGGTCTCCTGAGCGACGGGACACCCGGTCGCTACCGCTCGCGGTTCCGCCTGGTGCGATTCCGCCATTGAGTAGCATCTGGCAGTAGCGTGCGAGATCGTCGGCAGTCGAAAAAAGCCCGGCGTGACCTGCAAACCCGCCCATTCGATAAGAAGTTGGGTCGTGAACCGCCCCTCGGAGTATTTGATCGCCCTTTGCATGCCCGCCTTCGAACGTCCCGCCCAGATAGCTGTTCTGTCCCCGTACATTTTCAGTCGGCGCGATTCTTTCAACGAAAGTGAATGGGTTGACGTCCGCAAGCGTCGGATTAATAAACCGGTGCGGATAGACATCTCCGTCCTTACTGGTTACAAGCTCGCTGAAAAAACTGTGATTCATCCCCAGCGTTTCTTCGTAGAAAACATTCTCCCACGCGAATCGAGGAAGAATGTGACCTGAGACACGTTCAACAATCTCCCCCAAAACAATGAACCCGATATCCGAATACACGAACTTCGTCCCCGGCGGCGTTCGAAGCTTTTCCTTCCTTAACGCCGCGAGCATCCCTTCCCTTCCGGTCCATTTTTCTTTGAGATCGAAGTCGGGGGCGTAACCCGAGACGTGGGTTAGCAACTGCTGGATCGTTACCTTTTTCGCCTGCTCGTCGTCGATATCGGGGATGTATTTTCCGATCGTGTCACTCAGTCGAAGCTTTCCCTGCTCAACGAGGATCATGATCGACGTCGCCGTCGCGACCGGCTTGGTGAGCGACGCTACGTCGAAGATCGTATCGACCGTCATCTTCTCGACCGTCGGCACAAGCGATCGATTCCCAAATGCTTTTCGATAGACGATCTTTCCGCCATGCCCGACAACGATGACGGCTCCCGGAAGTTTCTTATCGGCGATGTCAGCGTTGACGAGCGCTTCGATCTGGTCGAGCTTCGCGGCGTTCATGCCGACCGATTGCGGCGTACCAATCGGCAAACCCTGGGCCGCCGCAAAAGCGCAAAAGCTAGAGAGGACAAACGCGATCCGGAGATAAAGAGGAAATGTTCTCATTACAAAATTAATAATTACAAATTACAGAATTAATCTGCAGGAGAGGCTTTGCGCGTCGATCGATGTGCGCGAATACTCGGCTGATCATTGGAAGTAATTAGTAATTTTTAATTATTAATTTTGTAATGTTCTTCCAAAAGACATTCGACGACTACTTCTTAGCCTTCAACTCTTTTTCCCGCTCAACAAAACTTTCCTTGCACAATTTCACAAACTCTTTCCCGATCGGCGAGAAGTGTCCCCCGCGTAAACGCGCGAGGCCTAGCTCCCACTTGATCTCGGCTCCTTCGATGAACCACGCGATGATCTTTCCCTCGCGAATATCCCGCGCGACACTTTTTGCACCGGCCATCCCAACACCGAGTCCCTTCGCGACCATTTGATTGATAGCTTCTTGACGTGAAAGCTCCATTGAGATATTCGGCTTGACGTTCGCCGCCGCGAAAAATTCATCGATCATTCGCCGCGTGTTGCCGCCCCGTTCGCCGAGAATAAGTTTCTCCCCCGCCAGAGTCGCCGCGCTGATGTACTTCTCTTTTGCCAAAGAATGTTTCGGATGGGCTATCGCGACGATCTCATCCGAAAACAGCGACTCGGTAGTAATATTGGTGTTATCGACCGGAAGTGAAATGAATGCCGTGTCGAGTTCGCCGTGCATGATCCTGTCCACGAGGCGCTCGCTCGTTCCCGACGATACGGACAGTTCCGAGTTCGGAAAGGTCTCTTTCAGCCGCTGCATGATCGTCGGGAGCTGATGCATCACGAACGTCCCGGACGCGGAACCGATCCGAAGGCGGCCATATTCGGCTCCTGCAACCTCGGCGATCTCGGCGAGCGCGGAATCGTGTTCGCGAAGAATCTTTCGCGCACGCTCGAGGAGATATTCTCCAGCTTCTGTCAGGATCACGCGCCGCGGCGTCCGCGTAAACAACTGCAGACCGACCTCGTCCTCAAGCTGCCTGATCTGCATGGAGATCGCCGCCTGCGTCACGTTCACGCGCCGGGCTCCGGCTGTAAACGTCTTAGCTTCCGCGATCGCAAGAAACGCCTTGAGCTGTCTGATTTCCATTTTAGTTGATGCGGAGTGCGGAACGCGGATGCGAAATTCCCGTCATTAGGGTTCCGCTTATTTATCATCGAGATTGACTCTGATTCGGGCTCTTAGTGAATCGAATTCCGCATTCCGAGTTCCCAATTCCGAACTGGCCTCATCACGCATGCTTATCGCTTACATAAAATCCTTTAAGTTTGATTATAAGTCAAGTTTGGCAAAGAATGTTTTTAGATGTCCACATCATCCACAAACGGCAAACGGAAGCAGAGATCTCACCAGCTGTTTCTCGGCGTCGACGGTGGAGGAACAAAAACTCAGATCGCTCTAATGAATGAGGCCCGTGAAGTTACATGCGAAGGCTTTGCCGGTCCGTCTAATCCTCTAAGGGTCGGTGTCGAAACGGCCGTCACGAATATCACAAAGGCTATCAATGAAGCCTGCGATCGAGGTGGCGTGTCACGTGGAGACATCGCCTCGGCGACTCTGGGTCTCGCGGGCGTTCGCCGCGCCGATCTCAAGCAAAGCGTTCGCGAAAGTTTTATCAAACGTTTCGGAATTCGGCGCGTCGAGGTCGTCACAGATGCCGAGATCGCGCTCTTCGCGACGACGCAAGGAAAGCCCGGCCTGGTCGTCATCGCGGGCACCGGATCGGTCTGCCTGGGCAAGAATGAGAATGGCGACATGGCTATCTCGGGAGGCTGGGGGCCACTTGCAGGCGATGAGGGCGGCGGAGTCGGGATCGCGCAGCAGGCTCTCCATACTATTGCGAAAGCTTCCGACGGGCGCGGAAAACCGACCATGCTTAGCCAGCGAGCTTCCGAATATTTCCGTGCTTCCGGACCGGAGAATCTTATCGTCGCCATATATTCCCCTCAGGTGGACAACAGCCGTATCGCGGGTTTTGCTCGACTCGTGGTCGAGACCGCCCAAAGCGGCGACGAGATCGCGATCCAGATCCTAAATGAGGCAGGTTACGAATTAGGTCTCGCAGCGTGTGCGGTTATTCAAAAGTTAAAGCTCGAAAATCGCCGTGTTCCGATCGGCTGCGTCGGCAGCGTATTTCACGCTGGTGACCTTCTGACAAACCCCATGGTCGAAAAGGTACGCCTCTGCGCTCCCAAAGCGTTTCTCACCGAACCCATGATGCCGCCCGCTCACGCCGCCGCTTTGATGTCTTACCAGGCACCTCGCAACGGCCATCGTCGTTGAGTCCTAATTCAGCTCCTCCGGCATATATATTGCACCCGCTAAAGCATCGACCCCGAAAGTGTTTCGATTCGAAACGGGTTAGTAAGGTGCATCTTTCAAGGAGTCAATTCACATGGAAAGCAAAGCTAAATTCTTAGGCCACTCAATTCACCCGATCTTGATCGTGTTTCCACTCGGGCTCTTGGCGACGGGCGTCGTTTTCGACGTCATCTATTTGATCTGGGGCAGCTCGGAGATGGCGTCGGTCGCCTATTGGATGATCGCGGCAGGTATTATCGGCGGTCTTATCGCCGCGCCTTTCGGCTGGATCGACTGGTTCGCGATTCCCTCCGGTACACGTGCGAAAACTATCGGATTGATGCACGGGCTCGGTAACGTAACCGCACTGTTGCTATTCGCCGGCAGCTGGTGGCTGCGGAACGACTTGCCTGAACGGCCCGAAACCCTTGCCAGCATATTGTCATTTCTGGGCGCCGGTATCGCCGGAGTAGGAGGATGGCTCGGCGGTGAACTCGTCGAACGTCTGGGCGTGAGCGTGCATGACGGTGCGAATCTAAACGCGCCGAACTCACTCTCCAACGCATCTGCGCGTCCGACGAATGCACCGACCGACAGGGTTTAAAGTAGCATTGAAATGGCAGTAAAGACGGTCACGTGTCCACGTGTCCGGAACCAGCGCCTACACAAAGGCGAGTCTCCATCCGGTACTAACGGGCGCTCTCGCACTTGGTGCAGCCGGCCTTGCCTAGAAAGGGTGAGCAGCGAAAAGGCCGGCACGCTTTCACTTTTTTACCCTGTCACTCTTTCACCTTTCTTCCTTCCCTTGCCTTTTGTGCCAAAGTATTCTCTTATACATATAGTGATTCCGATAACTGAAACCGATAACCCGAACACGTCGGAGATCGACAAAGTTTCGACTTTGAATGCTGTTCGGCTCATCAATAACGAAGACAAATTAGTAGCCGCGGCAGTAGAAAAAGTACTGCCGGAGATCGCTGTTGCGATCGATAAAATAGTCGAGCGGCTTCAAAACGGCGGGCGTCTTTTTTACGTCGGAACCGGCACGAGCGGACGTCTCGCGGTGCTGGATGCGTCTGAGATCCCGCCGACGTATGGCGTTCCGTACGATCTCGTTCAGGGTGTTATCGCTGGCGGTTACGAGGCTCTTCACAAAGCAACCGAGTCAAGCGAGGACAACAAAGAACAAGGCGCGGACGACCTTAGAGCGCGTGGCTTGACGGGAGAAGATGCCGTCATCGGCATCGCAGCTTCAGGCACTACGCCGTACACGATCGGCGCCGTGAAGTATGCGCGTGAGCTCGGGTGTTTCACCGCATGCATCGTCTGCAATCCTGATTCACATATCACTAAAGCCGCCGAGGTCGCGATCATTCCGGTTGTCGGGCCGGAGGCTATCACGGGCTCGACCCGTATGAAGGCCGGCACCGCGCAGAAGCTTGTCCTGAACATGATCTCGACCGTCGCGATGATTCGTCTCGGATACGTAAGTGGCAACCACATGACGAACATGAAGGCCTCGAACGATAAGCTTCACGATCGGGCGGTAAGAATATTGATAGACGAATCCGGGCTGGAAGAATCCGCCGCGGCGGAGTTGATGGATAAGGCGGAAGGCGATTTGCGAGTGGCTCTTGTCATGAAGAGAGCCGGTGTTAGTGTCGGCAGCGCGCGATCGGCGCTCGAAGATAATGATCATGTAGTCGATAGGGCGATCGCAAGTTTTGTAGTTGTCGAAAGCGACATAAGAAAATGACGAACATCGCAACATTCGCAGGTCCGGAAGTCGGGATTGCCCACGCTGACTTTGGAAGAGCGTGGCCAAGCCGCCCTTCCGGACTGCGAATGTTGTTGTCGTTTCTTAGTTAACTCAAAAACCTTTTGATTCA
>JBDTMK010000174.1:0-6949 GCA_039934315.1 Pyrinomonadaceae bacterium
GCTGATCAGCGCAAGCCCTTGTTGCGCCCCCGCTGTGACGACCACTTGTTCAGGTTCACATCTCACGGCCCGGGCGGATCTTAAATGAGCCGCGATCGCTTCGCGCAGCGGTCGAAAACCTCCAAGATCGTTTTCCTCGATTGCAGAGTGCGGGCCGCTCCGGGACAATCGCGCCGCGATCCGCCCCCAGGTATCGAACGGGAACGAATCAACGGCAGTCAAGCCGTTTTGAAAAGGCAGAAATTTGTTCGACAAAGGTTCGCGTAAAAGTTCGTCACGCTCCCGGGCGAGCCGCGCTCCCAGACGTGACAAATTCAGAGCTCGGGGCGGTGCAACGGTTTTGATCTCGCGCACTTTCGGACTGATCAGCAATTCTTCCGGCAACTCGCCGGCGACGAACGTACCCGACCCGATTTTGCCTTCCAGATACCCCTCCGCGAAGAGCTGATCGTACGCGTTGATCACCGTCATCCGGGAGACTCCGAGCTGCGCGCAAAGCGAACGCGACGACGGAATGCGTAGACCTCCTGAGATCTCCCCGCTCAAGATCGCGCGGCGAACGCTCTCATATATCTGCCGGTAGATAGGGGTTCGTGACGCGGCTTTATCCGAAATCGATATGAATGGGAAAGGATTGTTTTGGTTCTTTAATTTTCTGTTCATCAGATTCGGTGAGTCAATTTCAAGTTTCTAATCTTTGCGGCTTTGCGTGAACAACCGCCGACAGTCTTAGCGAACGGTGTCCAGGCAACGCCGCTGAGACGCAGGGTTTCAAGCCTAACGCGGCGCCGCCTTCAAATAGAAAACATTATAGTCAGCAATTGGACTACATGAAATCATCGTAAATGGTGCTTGCGAGTATGCCAATCGAAGTTACTATATATTCAGCATGCTCTGCACAAAGTGATTTTACCGATGGACAATGATTTAGCTGGAACTGGAAGAACCAAACTGCACAGGCTACCGAAACGAGGTTCTTACGACGCCGAAACAATAAACAGGATTCTGGATGAAGGCTTCGTCGCACATCTCGGCTTCGTCGGCCACGGCGGACAGGCTTTTGTAATTCCGACAGGGTACGCGAGGCGAGGCAACGAGCTGATCGTTCACGGCTCGAGCGCGAGCAGGATGATACGCTCGCTAGCGAGCGAGATCGAAGTGTGCGTCACAGTAACCCTCGTCGACGGTCTCGTGCTCGCGCGCTCTGCTTTCCACCATTCGATGAATTACCGTTCCGTTGTCGCGTTCGGCACGGCTACAGTTGTCGGCGACGAAGCGGAAAAGATGGAGGCATTGCGTGCCTTCACCGAACACATCGTCCCCGGACGCTGGCGAGAAGTCCGGCCGCCGACGCCGCTTGAAGTAAAAGCAACGACCGTACTGACCCTCCCGCTCACCGAAGCGTCGGCAAAGATACGTACCGGAGATCCGGTTGACGACGATGAAGATTATCTATTGAATGTTTGGGCTGGAGTGCTCCCCGTGACAATGAGAACCGGCGACCCTGTTCCCGATACAAAGTTGAACGCCTTTATCACAGTGCCCGGTCACGTGTTGAACTATCGTCGTCCGACATCCTAGACCGAAGGCAACGCCACCGTGCGCCCGCACGATCGAGCGGTAGAAATTAGAATATTTAAATGACGAGATTTCTTTGGATCCTTCTGTTCATGATCGCGTTCGGCGCTCATGCAAGCGCACAAACCAATGCCTCGCCTTTGTCGATCGGCGAAACCTTCACTATCGATTCGAGAGTTCTGAATGAGGTCCGCCGAATCAATGTCTATATGCCGCCCGGTTACGCGGAATCTACCAAACAATCTTTCCCGGTGTTGTACATGCCGGACGGAGGCATCGCTGAAGATTTCCTGCATGTCGCCGGGCTCGTCCAGGTATCGGTCGGCAACGGCACGATGCGCCCGTACGTGCTCGTCGGCATCGAAAACACGGAGCGCCGGCGCGACATGACCGGTCCTACATTGAACGCGACCGACAAAAAGATAGCACCGCGTGTCGGCGGGTCAGCAGCTTTCCGGAGATTCATCCGCGATGAGCTAATGCCGGAGGTAAAAAAACGTTACAGGGTAACTCCCGAATCGGCGATCGTCGGCGAATCGCTCGCCGGTCTTTTTGTGCTCGAAACCTTTTTTCTCGAACCCGATCTATTCGACACGTATATCGCATTCGACCCGAGCCTCTGGTGGAACGACCATAAAATGGTCGACGAGACATCCACGAAGCTAAGGTCGAACCCGAGATCGAACAAAACGATATTCATCGTGAGCAGCGGCGAAGATACCGCCGAATTCACGCAGCGTTTCGCGGATATTCTGTCTCAACATTCGGGTTTCGACATTCGCCTTCACTACGAAAAAATGCCGAGAGAAAAGCATTCGGCTATTTATCACCCCGCGGCTC
The DNA here is from genome assembly GCA_039934315.1 of Pyrinomonadaceae bacterium. Classification (GTDB taxonomy): domain Bacteria; phylum Acidobacteriota; class Blastocatellia; order Pyrinomonadales; family Pyrinomonadaceae; genus OLB17. The sequence continues at coordinate 2,419 of JBDTMK010000174.1, forward strand.
TCAAAGCATTCCGGGCAGTGTTCGCGCCCGTCGCCACACGGGGCAAATAAAGTTCGTAAAGCGTGGGTTGAAATCGGTATCGGATCAAAATTCGGGGCACTGCATTGATGATTCTTTTTAGGAGAGAATGATGAACGTTATCAACTTAGTCGCGGCTGCATTGCTGATCGCTATCGTTTCGGTCGGTTGGGCTTCCGCTCAAGAGACAAAGATAAAGTGGTTCGGGCACGCCGCGTTTTCGGTTGTCACTCCGAAGCGTAAGGTTCTGTTGATCGACCCGTGGCTCAGCAATCCGATGAATCCGGATGTGAAGGCCGGCAAAGACCCGTTCGCCGCCGTGCCGAAGGTCGACTATATCCTGCTCACCCACGGGCACCGCGACCATGTCGGCGATGCGGTCGAGATCGCCAAAAAGACAGGAGCGATACTGATTTGCAATCCGGAGCTCGCGGGTAATTTGGTAAAGCTCGCCCACTTTCCCGGTAAGCAGGCGGACACCGACGCGATCATGGGAATAGGTGGCGAGATCCAGATCGCCGACGGCGAGGTCACGGTCGCGATGACGGCGGCAGTTCATTCCAGCAGCGTCTTCAACCCGAAAGCCTCGGCCACGGACGCCGAGCGAGCTTACGGCGGAAATCCCGCGGGGTTCGTTCTGGTGATAAAAGACGGACCGACGATTTATCATTCGGGTGACACCGCATATTTCAAAGATATGGAAACGGTCGGCGAGCAATATGCGATCGATGTCGCTTTACTAAACATTGGCGGGCATTTCGGAATGGAACCGGGGATGGCTGCGAGGGCTGCGAAATCGGTCGGAGCAAAGCTTGCGGTACCGCAGCATTACGCCACGTTTCCCGGCATCAGCACCGATGCGGCCGGTTTTGCCGCGGAGTTGAAAGCGCTGAAGATACCCTTTTACGAAATGAAGCCGGGCGAAACGATCGTCTATCGTGGACGGCAGAAGCTCAGTCAGCCCAAGAGTTTGTGAACTTCGCCGCTTGACGCCAGATCGTCCGTCCATCGAAACGTTCCGGTGTTTTGCATTTCCCGGCCCGCCCTGATCAAAGCGGTAAAGGCGGCACGGGCGAGTGCTCCCCCAACGCTGATGCGTTTCGCACCGGCTGAAGCGAGTTCGTCGAGAGTGACGTTTTTAATGAATGTTGCGAGAACGTTTACGGGTTTTCCGAGCGAATTCGTCACCAGCCTGACATCCTCGAGCGTCTTTAGGCCGGGAGCGTAAAGAACGTTCGCTCCCGCCGCTTCAAACGCCTGGAGTCGGCGGATAGTGTCGTCGAGATTGTCGATGCCGTGCAGCAGATTTTCCGCCCGAGCCGTCAGCATGAACGGAAATCCGACCGACATCGCGGCTTCCGCTGCCGCACTCACTCGTTCGACCGAGAGATCAAAATCATAGATCGGATTCGATGGGTTGCCTGTGTGGTCTTCGATCGATCCACCGACAACGCCGGCAGCGGCGGCCCGTAGTATTGTCTCCGCCGCCTTCGCCGGTTCGTGCGCGAAACAGTTTTCTAGATCCGCGTTTATCGGCAGATCCATCGAAGCGGATAAAACTCGGCAATGTTCGATCGCCTCGGCGATCGAAACTTCCCCGTCAGTCCGCCCGATCGAATTCGCAAACCCTGCACTCGTCGTCGCCAGAGCTTCGAAGCCCAGACCCGCGAGCAGTCGGGCGGAGCCTACATCCCACGGATTGGGAATCACGAACGCGCCTTCACGCTCGTGCAGAGCTTTGAACGCAATTGCTTTTTCGATCTGGGGAATGGTTGAAGTTTTCATGTTTGCATTGTCGCAGCGAAATACCCGCTCCGTTGTGCAGCCTTCTAACACGGCGATCACCGATTGATATCCTGGCCTGCTTCCAGTCGCTTCAGCAAATCGTTCAGATCGTTCTTGCGATCGGCCGGCGCGAGTGTGACCGCCTGTCGCATCTCAGTTTTCGCATCGTCGAGCCTGTTCTGTGCGCTGTACACCCTCGCGAGGCCGTCATGCACGAACCAAAGTTCGGGATGCTTCTTCGCATTTTCGCGAAAGACCGTGAATGCTTCGTCGGTACGTTTTGCTGCGATCAATTCGAGAGCGAATTGATTAGCCTGACTCGGCGTGGCAAGTTTAAGAGCCTTTTTCTCAGCGGACGCCGCGTCGCTTTGGCGATTCAGGGCTGCCAAAACTCTCGCCTTTGTCAATTCGTTTTCGTAGCGGTCCTCGTTTTCGATCGACTTGTTCGCGTAGGCCAGCGCATTATCGAGGTCGAGATTTTCCGCGAGCAGGTAGGTTGCTGCGTCGTCCCAGCTTATCCATGTGTAGCGAGAAAGGGTGCGAAGCTGTCTGTTCAAACTAGCCCTCACGATTCCGTGAACGTCGACGGCGACCTTGATCGGCACTGCGATCTTATCCCATTCGAGCACGACGGTTGCCGAACCTGGCTGAAGCTCATCGAATTCGAATGTGAGGGCGTTATGCATCTCGGCCGCACGCGGCTTTACAGTTACGCGGAGCGCGTCTTCCCCCTGGTCGTACGTAAAGGATCCCCAGGACGTCGAATTTTTTGAGAAAATAATAGTCCAGTCGTCGGCGTTCGGGATCGTGTGAAGCCCGTACGTTCCGCGGTCCAGCGGTTTCCCTTCCACCGATACGCAATCGCTGAACGTGATCGTCGTGTTGGTGTTCGCTCCGGTCCGCCACACTGTTCCGAAAGGCACCAAACCACCCCAAATCTTCCGATCGTTCACGAGGGGCCTGGAGTACTTGATGGTGATATTTGTGACGCCGATCTTTTGCGATATCTCGGCGTACTGACTTTTTAGCGGCAGGTCGAGCAAAAGGGATTGCGCGACGGCCGCTGACGAAGTTGCAAATATCAACACTGCGAATATGACTGCGCTCAGAATGGCTTTGTCCATAGATAAGTATGATTGGCGAATTCGCTCTTTCACGGATCCAGCGCTAATGATCGCTGGCGGCCTTTCCGTTTAGTCCTGATGTTTCGAGATTGTCTTTGATGCGGGTGTCGTCCGCGATCCAGTTTACTTCCCAGGTTTTTCCACCGTCTTCCGAGAATGCCTGTTCAAAGTGGCACGAGTTCGGGGTTATATCGGAGATCACGAATCGGACCAGTATCGCGCGTCCGCTGAAACTTTCCTGGTCGTAAAATTCACCTCGACCATTCTTGAATTCGCCGATCGTCGGGACGCTCATCGTACCACCGCCGGTGTTTGCGAAATTGAGACTCCACTGCCCGGATTCGGGATTGTACAATCGCAAACTCAAGGCTTCGATTCGCCCCGTACTTCCCTTGACGTCGAGTTCGACCAGATTCGCCCTCCCGTTCCAGACTTTTCTGACGACGCTGGTGCCCTCGTATTCTATCCACTTGGTGGAACCGGTAAGCGGATTCTGAAGTCGCCTAAGGCGCGTTTTCCAAGTGCCTATCTCAAAGTCGAAATCGTGCTGCCCGTCTCGTAGTGTCGGTGTTTTAGATTTCGCGATTTCCGAGGTCTGCTGCGCTGTGGCTGAGAATTGAACAGCCAGGAATAGGATCAAGGAAGCGGCGGCGAAGGCGAATACGATCCACGATGCAATTACTTTTGCCATAGGTGAGTTCTAGTTGGTATCGGAATTCTTTTTCGTCCGCGTGGAAAAAGGTTTCACGGTCGGATAAAGGATGAGCGTGTTTTTGATCGTCACGAGGTCGTGCATTTTGGTGCTCAGCTCACCGTTCATTTTGGAATCTTCCGTTTTCGTTTCGGACTGATATTCAAGTTCGTTTTTGTAGAACGTGATTTGGACCAGCAGATTCTTATCCTGAAAAACCGGCAGTCCCGGGAATTCATTGGGCGTGGTTTCACTCACCCAAAATGATGTATTCGCCGCCTTCGCTATGCTGAACAGCGCGAAGTATTTGTTCCGGACGAATTCAATAAGCTTTTCCAATTTGGTATTCGAGGTATAAAAGTCGACCACCGCGACGCCCTTGTCCCGCCCGAACCAACTGGAATCGAAAACCATATCGGCGTTCTCCGCACGCGGGCGGAGAAACAGCGGTCTCAACAAATGGACGTTGTCGTTGTTAAGAAGCATCGAGTTCGCTTCCGCTTTGTGAAGTTTCCACGACGGCGAATGGTAGTAAAAGTCGTTCAGGAATTTATTCCTCGCAGACATATCCGTGAATCCGCGTATCCAAAAGAAATTATCGTCCCCACCTTTTACGCGATACTGATCCAGGGTGTAGCCGCCGAGTACATTTTGCGACCGGGTAAAATTTTCTTCGAACAGATCGATAAATTCATCGCGTCGCCCTCGCCTGACGAGGAAGTTGCGCAGCTCGATCACTTTGATATTTTTATCCGCGTTCAGATCTTCGGTCGCGATCGGTCTGCTACTGCTCGCCCTCCCGCGCTCGAAGGACGCGTACCAGTTCCATTCCCACGTTCCCGCCTTCGGCCGAAAACGCCTGACTCCAAACGGGCCTTTCCGGATCGGTCGCATCCCATTTGAATTGGACGGC
>JBDTMK010000175.1:0-6943 GCA_039934315.1 Pyrinomonadaceae bacterium
CAGTTCGTGTGATGAAGGATTCGCCGAGAAGTTTGGGTTTTGTCCTGATTGCGGAACTCAACTGCAAGCGTTCGAGATGAGTCCGGTGGCAGCAGAAACTGAGACGATAGTGGCTGATCCTGAACCGGTCGACGCCGAGATCGATGCGACGCCTATTGAGGTCGAGCCGGAGGTTCTGGCACCCGTGTTCCTTAAGGCGGACGAAGCTGACGACGCATTTGAAGAGATCGATGAGCCGGCTTCTGAAGAGATCTACGAGCCGATAGAGGAAGCAGCACCGGCGGTAGTCGCTGCTCCGAGCTTTTATCAGACATCGGCCGCATACGCCGACGAGTCCCGAGATTTCGTGGACGAGGCTGCCAACTGGGACTACACGCATCCCGACGACGGCGCTTTTCACGTCACTGTTATTGAAGAGAAGAACGGAAAGCAGCGGAATGGTTTACTCGTCGGTGCGGCATTCCTGGTGTTGTTCCTTTCGGTTGGCGGTTGGGGCATTTCCCTATTTCAAAAAGATATGGGCATCGGCGCGATAGGCGATGAAACGTCACTTGCATACCTGGGTGTGGATGTTCCGATGCCGATCGAGGAAGAACCGGAAAAGAAAGCGAAGGACAAAGATGATGGCGGCGGCGGCGGCGGCGGCCGTGAGGATAAGGAAGAAACTTCGCAAGGAGATCTTGCTGATCAAACGAAGAATCCGATAATCCATCCTGACGTCCGGATTTATAAAACCGACAATCCCGATTTCCTGAAACAGCCGGTTGCGGCAACCGAAGGGAACAAGAAATTCGAAAAGGTCTACGATCGTTACGGTGACCCCAATTCGAAGTTCGCGGGGCTTTCGAACGGTCCGGGTATGGGCGGCGGCCAGGGCACTGGATATGGACAGGGCCAGGGCAGTGGTTACGGAACTGGCGCGGGAAGCGGCAGCGGATCCGGTTATGGAAGCGGTAACGGTACCGGGAATGGCTCGGGCAGTGGAACTGGTGGCGATCGCGAGCCTCCTGCGGCAGTCGCGAAAGTGACGACACCGTATAAGATCACATTTCAGCCCAAAGCTACATACACCGACACGGCGCGTTCTAACAACGTTCAAGGAGCGGTTAGATTGAAGATCACCTTGCTGGCAACGGGACAGGTTGGTTCGATCGTACCGGTCTCACGACTCCCGGATGGCCTAACTGAAAAAGCTATTGCTGCGGCAAAGCAGATCAGGTTTGAACCCAAGATGGTAAACGGTGTACCGGTATCCGTCGTGGTAACTCGTGAATACACTTTCACGATCTACTAAAAACAAACTAAATATTAATTGCGGAAAGGCTGTCTGAAAAGGCAGCCTTTTTAGTTATACGTGTTCGGCTTTTCCACTATGAGTTGGTTCGAGATTCGTCCGCCTTTGCGCAAAACACGAAGTCGATTTAAAACTGAAAAGAGCCGATCCGTTCGATAGGCTCTTCTGCTAATTCTAAAATTGAAACGAGACTCCCTAAATAGTATCGCTTCCCGATTTCGAATTTTCGTTCAACTCGTAACGATCTCGGTCGCGCTTCTCGATCTTTTCCAAAAGATCCAGTGGCTCATTGTCCTCGTAATCGATCCCCATAGCATGCGCGTTTTCTTCAACGTCGGACTGATCGGGTGTCGGGTTGTGTCCGAACACGCTTTCCGCTCCTGAATCATTTACATCTTCCCACTCCGCATCAATGTCTCCACCAGCATCAGCAGGCGAGGCCGAGTGATTCTCTTGCAAGCGTTCGAGCAGCTCCTGCGGCGCCTTCGGGACATGCGCAATTTCTTCATCGATAAACTCCTGAGTTTCTTCGTCCGGGACTTTCTCCCGTTCGTAGAATTCCAATTCTTTTCCCTTGATCATGTGACCTCCTTGCTTGGTAAATTTAGACAAAGCATAGCACACGCATTGGGCGTCGCCTAGATATTTCAAATGAAGACGACCGTCTGCGAAGAAGGGATCTCAAACCGCTTCCGGCATCGTATGTTTTTGCACATTAGCTGGTCGTCGACGCGGACCATGTAGTCGCGCGATTTATCAAACTGCGCTCGGTCCTGCTGGTTCATCTGTCGTGATGTGTTTCGTTTTTTCACCCGCTTCAGCCAGCGAATGTCGTAGTCGTTTCGTTCCCGGCAAAACGGACAGGAGTAATTCGCCGTCTTCGTCTCTTGCCGCTCATCGAAAATGTCGCGTTCATGCATATGAAATATTGTAGTCGTTTTATACTCCCATTGGTCAACGACGATTTGGTTATCCTTGTCGGGAACGATAGAATTTTTTCGCAGTTCAGGGTTGAGAGTTCGGAGTTCAGCCTTCGGAGTTCAGCGTGTCGGCGGACAACCCCCAACGCTGAACCCTGAACCCTAGACGGTAAACTCCGAACTTCTTATTAATGAAACACAAGCTCCGAAACTTCCTCCGCCAGCTCGCGCTGATGCTGCTGGTTATCTGGACCGTCGTGTCGCTCGTGACGCTCCTGATCGAGCTTGTTCCGGGCGAACCTGCGACAACGATCCTGGGTGAAACCGCCACGCCGGAGCAGATCGCTAATTTCAACGAGAAACATGGTCTCGACCGCCCCGCATTTTTCTTTTCTTACTCGGGGGAAGCCGGCTTCAAATGGAACGGGGCTGATAATCGCTACCTCGACTACTGGGCAGGCCTGCTGAAGGGCGATCTGGGCCGATCGTTCCGAAGCGATCGCCCCGTCCTTGATTTGATACTCGAACGCTATCCGTCGACCATTCAACTTGCGTTGGCGTCGATGCTCGTCGCTGTCGGTATCGCGATCCCGCTCGGCGTTCTCGCCGGGACTCATAAGAACGGACTCATCGACAACTTCGCCTCGTTCATTGCCCTTCTCGGTATCTCGCTGCCGACGTTTGTAATTGGACCATTTCTCGTTTACATCTTCGCCGTCAACCTCCGCTGGTTCTCGCCAACGGGGAGCGCGAACCCGGAAGACATTGTGCTGCCGGCCGTTACCCTGGGGGCCGCCTTGTCGGCGATCATTACGCGAATGGTCCGTTCCAGCGTCATCGAAGAACTCGGCGAAGATTATGTGCGCACTGCCCGGGCAAAAGGCCTCAGCGAGCGGAAGGTCGTTTACAAACACGTTTTGAAGAATGGCCTTATTCCCGTTGTGACGATCCTTGGCCTACAGCTCGGTGTTCTTCTGGCGGGGGCGATCATCACTGAGAAGATTTTCAATTGGCAGGGCCTTGGGCTATTGCTTCTCGAGGATGGCATCGGCAAGCGTGATTACCGGCTGGTGCAAGGTTGCGTGCTCGTCATCAGCGTGACATATATTTTGGCGAACTCGGCGACGGATTTTGTTTATAGAAAGCTCGATCCGCGGATAAGGCTTTCTTAACTAATAACTAAAAACTAATAACTAAAAGCTTAGAACCAGGAACCCCGAACTAGAAGTCAGGAACCATCTCCCATGGGAAAATCAATTTTGAAAGAGAAGAGTTATAACTTCGCTATACGAACCGTAAATCTGACCCGGCACCTAAGAGACCAGAAAGACGAGTTTGTATTGAGCAAGCAGCTGCTGCGATCGGGAACTGCGATTGCAGCACTTATCCGTGAGGCCGAGTTCGGCCAGTCGAGAGCCGATTTCAGGAACAAGATGTACATTGCCCTCAAGGAGGCCAATGAAACGGATTACTGGCTAAACTTGCTGAAGGACACGAAGTACATCGGGCTGGATGCGTTCGAGAGCATATCGGAGGATTGCACGGAACTGATTCGAATACTTGTGGCAACCGTCAAGACAACGGCGAAACCACCCGAACCCCGCGATTGAATTGCCGGTTTTAGCTTTTAGTTTTTAGTTTTTAGTTTTTAGTTATTCACTCTGATGACACGTCTCTCTTACATCGGTCTCGCAATAGCGGCGATCGTCATACTGACGGCGATCTTCGCACCGCTCATCGCGACGCATGACGTGACTGCGCAGAACCTGCTGATGCGGTATGCGAAGCCGACGGCGGAGCACTGGTTCGGCACCGATGCATTGGGCCGGGATATTTTTTCAAGGGTGGTTTACGGCGCACGAATATCGCTCCAGGTCGGTCTGACGGTCGTCACGGTTTCTTCGATCATCGGTATTCTTATCGGCGCCGTAGCGGGATTCTACGGAGGCTTCGTCGACAAGTTTTTGTCGGGCTATGTCTTCAACGTCTTCCTTGCGTTTCCAGGCCTGCTCCTTGCGATCGCACTTGTCGCGTTCCTCGGTGCGGGGCTTGGCAAGACGATCCTCGCACTTTGCGTCATCGGATGGGTCGGCTACGCGCGTGTGATGCGCGGGCAAGTCTTGAAAGTTCGCGAGTACGATTTCGTCCAGGCTGCACGAGCATTGGGTGCAAGTAACACTCGCATCTTGTTCACACATATCATGCCGAATGCCGTGCAGCCACTGATAGTTCAGGCATCGCTCGGTATGGCAGGAGCCGTACTTTCGGAGGCGTCGCTTTCCTTTCTTGGACTCGGCATTCCACCACCGGCTCCGAGTTGGGGAACGATGATAGAAGAGGCGCGCGGTTTCGATATTCTTTACAACACACCCCACGTATTATTTTTCCCGGGAATTGCGATCGCCTTGACGGTTCTTGCTTTTAACTTTATCGGCGATGGCCTCCGGGAGTATCTCGATCCGAAACAGAGAACGAGATAGCTTATGGCCGATTCACCGAAGATCTTTCCGTTGGGCGACAACTGCGTCACGGTCGACTTTGGAAATGAGTTATCGATCGAGTTGAACAACAAGGCGATCTCGCTCGCAAAATATTTCACAAACACTCCATTTCCCGGATTTATCGAAGCTGTCCCCGCATACTCTTCCCTTTCAATTTTCTATAGCGTTATCGACGTCCGGCAAAGTTTCTCGGAATTCATCACTGCGTTTGCTGCGATCAAATGGCTCGTGCAGGCGTCGCTGCAATACCCTGATGAAATACTAAAAGTTGAAACGCGATCGATAGAGATCCCGGTTGATTTCAGCGATCACGCGGCGCTCGATATTAATTTTATTGCCGAACATGGCGACATGCCGCCCGCCGATGTGATCGATCTTTTTACAAGCACAACTTACCGGGTTTATATGCTCGGCTTTCTCCCCGGCTTCGCTTACATGGGCGACGTCGACCAAAGAATAGCCGTCCCACGGAAAGACTCGCCTCGAACAAAAGTTCCGAAAGGAAGCGTCGGGATCGCGTCGCGGCAAACGGGTATATATCCGCTCGAATCGCCCGGCGGTTGGCAGATCATCGGTCAAACAAATTTAGATCTGTTCTCGCCGAACAGCGATTCGCCGTGTTTGCTCGCACCCGGCGACGAGGTCCATTTTGTCCCGGTCATAAGACTATGAGCCTCTTCTTCAAAAAGCCAGGAATTCTCACGACCGTCCAGGACCTGGGCCGGACTGGGGCCCGAAGTCTGAGCATTAATCCAAACGGTGTCATGGATGTCGGTGCAGCAAAACTCGTTAATGCGGTCATCGGAAATATTGATTCAGCCGCTGTCCTCGAGTTCCACTTTCCCGCTCCCGAGATCGAGTTCGATGTTGACACAACGATCGCCATCGGCGGGGCCGATTTCGAGGCGCGGGTTGATAAGGACGAGCTCCAAAACTGGAGCTCTTCGTTCGTAAGGAAAGGCAGCGTGCTCAGGTTTGCCAAACCGGCGTCCGGCCAGCGTGCTTATCTCGCAGTGGAAGGCGGACTGCAGATAGACAAGTGGCTGGGGAGTTCGAGTACTAATCTCGCCGCGAGAGCGGGAGGCTGCTCGGGCCGAAAAATGACAGCGGGCGACCGAATAGAATGCTCGACGGCTTTCGATGACTCCGCTTCCCTCCAAATCGGACAATCGATCATTCCGCGATACAGCCGCTCTCCGACAATACGCATTATCGCCGGGAGCGAATTTGAATTTCTGACGGCGACCGGCGAGATTACGTTCTTGCGCGAAGGGTTCATACTGACGAAAGACTGCGACCGGATGGGATACCGCCTCTCGGGCAGACGTCTACATTTGCTTGATGAGCGACAAATGGTTTCAGCGGCAGTGACTTTCGGTACGATCCAAATACTGCCCAACGGACAGCTCATAATTTTAATGGCGGACCATCAAACTTCCGGGGGCTACCCGCGCATCGGAAATGTGATCTCTGCCGATCTACCGCTGCTCGCCCAATGCGGCCCGGGTGATGAGATAAGCTTCGCGATGGTGTCGATAGAAGAAGCCGAACGGCTTGCACTGGAATTCGAAAAGGAATTAAATTTCTTACGCGTCGGGTGTAGATTCCGACATCAATATGGCGACCATTGATCTGAACTGCGACATGGGCGAGGGCTGCGACAACGATGCAGAATTGATGAATTATATTTCGTCGGCGAATATCGCATGCGGGTTTCACGCTGGGGATCGGCAGACGATGCGAACAACGGTGGAACTTGCGCGCGACTACGGTGTAACGGTCGGCGCGCATCCCGGTTATCGTGATCGTGAAAACTTCGGCCGACAGCCGATGAACCTAACGGCAAAGGAAGTCTTCGATATCGTCGCAGAGCAGATCACGATGATGGCCGATGTCTGCAAAGAATCGGCTGTAGACCTGCATCACGTCAAAGTCCACGGAGCTCTGTACAATCAGGCTTCCAGGAATAGCGAGCTGGCGGCGGCGATCGCAGAAGCAGTTGTCAGCCTCGACCCAAACCTCGTCCTCTATGGACTGTCTGGAAGCTTTCTCATTTCAGAAGCTGAAAGGGCGGGGCTACAAACCGCGTCCGAAGTCTTCGCGGACAGAACATATCAGCCGGACGGATCCCTGACTCCGCGATCTGACTCGAACGCCCTCATAACCGATGACCAGAAGGCGGTAGGTCAGGCTTTGCAAATGGTCCTTTCGAAAACTGTCCACGCGGT
>JBDTMK010000176.1:0-6874 GCA_039934315.1 Pyrinomonadaceae bacterium
GTACGTGTCGGCCCAGTATCCGCAAGGCCGTCTGCTTATCGTTGAGTACACAAACCCGCAGTCGTCGATCGAAGCGGACGGTAAGATTCAGCAGTATTTCAATTCGAGAGAGAGCCAGCCCGTCGAGCTTTACCGCCGGATCGGAAACTACAACGCGTTCGTGTTCGACGTCTCAGATCCCGTCGCGGCAAATGGATTACTGGATCAGGTCAAGTACCAAAAGACTGTTCAATGGCTGGGCGAAGATCCTTACATTCTGAAAAAGCTCGAGCGATATATGGTGACCACTTCGAGGGACGTCATGATATCGACAGTTCTCGCTATTTTCTTTTGCCTTCTCGCTTCTATCCTCGTAGGCATTGTGGCCGGTTTCGTCTTCTTCCGGATTCGTGATCAAAAGCGCTCGCATCGGGCCGCATTCTCTGATTCGGGCGGCCTGACGAGACTCAATCTCGACGGTTTATCGGAATAGTTTTCACGGCAAAGCGGACACCAATCTATCAATATCTTCGCGGTTGTTGTAAAAATGCGGGGCGATTCGCAACCGATCGCCGCGTGGGCTGACGATGATTTTTTCTTTCTCAAGATGTGAGGCGATCTCATTCGACGTAAGGCCGTTCCGATGCCTGACGCAAACGATTGACGATCTTTCGCCCGGTGCTCGCGAGCTGACGATATTATAGCGGTCACCATCAATCAACTCGCACAAATAATCCGTGAGCTCTTCAAGATAAGCCTGGATCTTATCGAGTCCGGTCTCGGTCAATAGCTTGGCGCTTTGTTCAAGGCCATAAAAAAGTGATGAGCATCCGGTCCCGCTTTCCCACGCGAGAGCGTTCGGCTTGAAGGGCTGCTCGCGGTCTTCAAAATCCCAAGGAGTGTCGACGCTTATCCACCCGACGAACGTCGGATCGACGCGATCGCGCGCTTGTTCGGAAACATACAAGATCCCGCAGCCCTCGGGTGCGCAAATCCATTTGTGACTCGCACCCGATGCGATGTCCACGCCCAAACCCGGGAGATCGAAACCGCGGGCGCCGAGAGCTTGGATGATGTCGACCGCAAACAGAGCATCGACCGAGTGAGCGGCCTCAGCGATACGTTCAAGGTCCGCGGTAAATCCCGACGCGAACTGAACCGCGCTGATCGCCACGAGCTTCGTATTCGAATTTATGAGCGATATCAATTCATCAAGGTCGATCCGGCCGTCGTGCTCTGCCGCGAGCCGTAACTCGACGCCGAATCGATCGCGGACGTGTCGCCACGGGTAAAAGTTTGCTGGAAACTCATTCGCAAAACTGACGATGTTGTCCCCGGCTTTCCAATTCATTCCCGACGCGATCGCCGCAAAGCCGTCGGACGTATTTCTCATGAACGCTATACCTTCCGGGGCGACGTTGAGCATCCCGGCAATCAACGCGCGGGCGCGATCTTTCGTCGCTATCCATTCGAGATAATTAGCGGAGCCGTTTAGCGAGACGTCATCAAGCTGTGAACAGACCGCTTGGACGGCGCTCGTCGGCATGGGCGAAACAGCGGCGCTATTCAGATAGGTATATTTTTGCGTCGCAGGAAACAGACCTCGGATATCGTCGTTCATGGTGATCAGTATTGATGGCTCTCGCCCAAGTGCGGCTCGATCGATAACATAAACCCTTACTTACAAAAGAGCTACTGACAGAATTCTTTTGACAAAGCCTGTCTACAAGGCTAATTTTTAAAGGCAGCCAACTGCCGTCTGCCGCGAGTTCATCGAGTAAGCCGATTATGTTCGATTTCCGAAAGAAAAACCAATTTGAATTCGGATCCGTCATGCCGGACGACGATCGCGATATCGAAGTTGTTCAGCTTCGGCGCGAGTCTCGTCAGGGTATCTGGACGGAAAGCCTTCGGCTTGCCCGGGACATTTTTCTGATCATCGTCGTCTTTATTCTTTTCGGTGTGTTTGCGGTGCAGCCGGTCGTCGTGGAGGGCACATCGATGCTGCCGCAACTCAACGACGGCGAACGCCTGCTGGTCAACAAGCTCGTGTACTACAAGATTCAAGGCGTCAGTTGGGGCCATCTCGAACGCGGCGATATCGTGGTCTTCTGGTTTCCGAAGGAACCGGACAAGAGTTATGTGAAGCGGATAATCGGCCTGCCGGGTGAGGTGATCGAGGTTAGAAACGGAAAAGTATTTATCGACGGCCAGGAACTCAACGAAGATTATCTCGACAGTGAACATAACCAGTCTCTGCCGAGCTTCCCGGCGAAACGGGTCGAAGATCATCATTATTTCGTAATGGGCGACAACCGCGACAACTCTTCCGACTCTCGTTACTGGGGACTTGTCCCTGAAAAGTACATTTACGGAAAAGCATTTTTTCGATACTGGAAACCGTCGAACATGGGTTTCCTCGAGCACGGCCCATACGATATAAACGACGTGCACAAGCTAAACGATTTCCGGGCGGAGTGAGCATTGTGTAATCCCGTACTTTCCGGTCTTCTGATGGAGATGAAATCTCGGAATAGCACGAACGACACGAGGGGATGAGTTTCTATCCAACGCAAGTAATGACAAAAGCGATTTTGGTCTTAGAAGACGGACGCACTTTCGACGGTGCGTCTTTTGGCGCGGACGGTGAAACGTTCGGCGAGATGGTTTTCAACACGTCGATGAGCGGTTATCAGGAGATCCTGACCGATCCGAGTTACGCCGGCCAGATCGTGTGCATGACCTATCCGCTGATCGGAAATTACGGTGTGAACGAGACCGACGTCGAATCGCGTCGTCCGTGGGTCGAAGGGTTTGTCGTCCGTGAAGCGAGTCGGATCAGATCGAACTGGCGCGCGACGGAAAGTCTCGACGAGTATCTGAAACGAAACAACATCGTCGGGATCGAACATGTCGACACGCGTGCGTTGGTGCGACACATTCGCGACAAGGGTGCGATGCGTGCCGGGATCTCGACGGTTGACACCGATCCTAAGTCGCTGTTGGAGAAAATTCTTGCTTCACCTGAGATGGCGAAGCGCGAATTGGCGAGCTTTGTCACGATCGAGAAAAGCTACGAGTATCGCACAACACCAGATCAAGCGTCGGAATCTGACGACGACGAATCCAAAATCCAAACCTACCACATCGTCGCGTACGACTTTGGGGTGAAGACGAACAGCCTGCGCGAATTCGCAAAGTTCGGATGCCGCGTCACGGTGGTACCCGCCAACACCACTGCCAGCGACGTGATGGCTCTGAAACCGGACGGGGTCTTTTTATCCAACGGTCCGGGCGATCCGTCGTCGATGCAAGGCGTGATCGACGAGATTAAAAAGCTCACCGAAACGCAGACTCCCATCTTCGGAATATGTCTCGGCCATCAACTCATCGGCTCCGCATTCGGCGGTGAAACATACAAGCTCAAATTCGGTCACCGCGGCGGCAATCAGCCGATCAAAGATCTGACGACGGGAAAGATCGAGATCGCTTCACACAATCACGGTTTCGCGGTGAACGCCGATTCGCTTCCGGCCGATCTCGAGATCACGCACGTGAACCTCAACGACAACACTGTCGCCGGATTGCGTCACAAATCGCTACCGGTTTTCTCCGTCCAGTATCATCCCGAATCCGCCCCCGGCCCGCATGACTCGGAATATTTGTTTAAGAGGTTTATCGAGTTGATGACGAAACGTTGATATCGCAAACTCTCGCATCGAGTTCAGCACCGAAGGTGCGGCGGTAATTTAGCCAGGGCCAACGGCCCTGGAAAAATGTAATCAAAACAAATTGAGCCGCAACGCGGCGAAGTAAAAACCGATTTACTTCGCCGCGTTGCGGCTCGAATGTTATGGGCGTTTCCAGGGCCGTTGGCCCTGGCTAAATTACGTCGCACCTTTGGTGCTCAAAGAAGACTAGGCGAGAGCCTCATACTCGGACCGAGCGGCTACTAACGCCGGCATGTCTTTGTCGGCGTCCTTCCAAAGCTCAAAGAACTTTTCGTAGTCTGCCTTTTGCTTTGTCGCCCGAGCCTTGCCGAGCTGCGCAAGCGGGTAGAGAGAAGAAAGCGGAGCTTCGCCGCGGAAATTGAGGATCTTATCGAACTCGCGGGACGCCTCACTATTTCTTCCGAGTTTCAATAGTGCAAGGCCGCGAAGGTACTGTGGAATAAATTCACCGGACTTTTCGAGACGTTCGGTGATCTCGAGTTCCTCGATCGCTTCCTTCGTCTTACCGGCCTGCAGCCAAAGAGCGGCTTTGATCGTCGGAGCCCAAAGGTGTTTGAGCAGCGTGTCCTTCGGCCGGGCCGATAGGAGGTCGTTGAGCAGAACCGAGGCCTCATCGGACTGGCCGGCGATTGCAAGCGCAAGAGCGTTAGTAATAATGACCTGTTGACCTTTCTCAAGACTGAGAGCCTTGTTGGTCTGCGCCTTCAGAACCGAACGCAGAGTAGCATCGTCCTTTGCAGGCAGGCCGCTCCCCGAACTCCAAAATACTACACGCACCGCCTGTTCCGCGGCGTACTTGCCGGCAACCTCCCTCGCGTTCGTATGGGTTGCAAGGTCAACAGAGCGTCGCGAAAAATCTTGTGCAATTCGCCATTGTCCTTTGAGCGCCGCCGCGCGCCCCTGAACGTCGAACGCCAGGTGTTCATCATCACGTCCGGCGAACCAACGGAGGTTCTTTTCGATCTCTGCCTTATCATCTTCGACGAATGCGATGATCAGAGGAAAAAGATGGAAATATGTGCCGTCCAGTTTCCTGTCAAACGCGATCTGGCAGGTTTCTTTGGCTTCATCGTATCTACCCAGCGATACCAACGACTCGACCAGATTCATATAAATGGTTGCATAGTGAGGATCGATCCGAATTCCCTCACGCGCAAATACCACTGCCTTTTCGGACTGGCCGAGCCGCTCCATCGAGTCTGAAAGACTGACATACGACACGACAAAATTTGGGTAGGTATTCCGCCAAAGTTCAAGCGTATCGATCGCCTTATCAAGTTCACCTTGGACGAAGTTGTGATAGTAGTAAGTGATGCGCAGCTTCTCGCTCTCGCTTACCGAATCGCGGAGCTCAAAAGCCTTTGTGGTCATTTCGGCCGCGAGCTTCCACTGATCCGTGTTGCGAAAAACAACCGCCAGCTCGGTGTACGCCAATGCGAAATCAGGATCGATCTCAAGAGCCTTTTTGTAAAAAGGGATCGCTTCGAACTGCCGGCCGTTTACGATCTGCTCGCGGCCCAGCACAAATATCTTCAACGCTTCGAGCGAAGAAGTCGTTATTGACTCACCCGGCACATTGAACTTTTCAATCGAGCTCAAACTCTCGCCAAGCCTTTCCCGAAGTCCGGCCGCCGCTCGCGTGAGGGCGGTGAGAACATCTTCACGCGAATTGACCTGCTCGAACTCGCGCCCGAGGCTTTCATTGTTGCGGGCATTGATCGCCTCGAGCGTAAGCACGTATATCTCGCCAAATTTTGTTATCGAACCAGTGATGAACGCTTTCAGATTCTGCCGCATGCAGATCTCTTCACCCAGTTCTTTCGTGACGCGCTCGCCGGCCTTTCTGCCCATTAGTCTAAGCGTTTGGGTGACTCGCGAATCGGGGACGATGTCGAGAAAAGGAGACTGGCCGAGCGAGAATGCGAGCGCCATCTTCAACGTCTGATCAAAGATCGCCTCGCCCGTTGTATTCTCAAACTCCGTCAGCAGGATCGAATCGCGAGTGCCTCCGCCTGAGCTGGTCGCGTACCGCGGAGCACTCGTCGTGCGACCCGAGTCAGCCGGTGGATTTGGAACTGCCGTCTGCTCTAGCATCGCTTCGGCTCGCAGCTCGTCGCGCAATTCTTTCAGATCACCGAGCAGGTCGCGGGTCGATTGATAACGCTGGTCGCGCTTTTTCTTGAGTGTTTTCTGAACGATCCGCTGGAGTTCGCGTGGCAGGTGCGGAGCGAGAGATGTAACGGATGGGGGTTCGGTACTGATTATCGACGACAGTATGTCGGTCACGGTTTCGCCGCCGAACGGAATCCTGCCCGTGAGCATTTCATACAACACGATCCCGAAACTGAACACGTCCGATCGGGCGTCGGTCGGCTTGCCGCGAGCCTGCTCAGGCGACATATACGAAACAGTCCCCATGACCACTCCCGGATTCGTCTTAACAAGCTTCTTTGTTTCGTCTTCGCCGCTCCCCTCCATGAACTCGCTAAGCTTCGCGAGTCCGAAATCCAGGACCTTAACGTATCCGTCGGGCCGGACCATTATGTTTTCCGGCTTGATATCGCGGTGGATGATGCCGGCCTGGTGCGCAGCCGAAAGCGCTTCTGAGGTCTGGACAGCGATAGAGAGCGCATCGTCAAACGTCAGTCGCTCTTTCATCCGGTCCCGCAGCGTCTTCCCCTCAATGAACTCGGTCGACATGTAGTGCGAGCCTTCATGTTCACCGATCTCGTAGACCGTGATTAGATTTGGATGATTGAGGGCAGAAGCCGCTTTGGCCTCCTGGATGAAGCGATTAAGAAGGTCCTCGTCCTTACTAAATTTTTCGTTTAGGAATTTGATGGCCACCCTGCGACCGAGCTTCTTATCGTCGGCAAGGTAGACTTCGCCCATACCTCCTGAGCCGATCAACGAACGTATCTCATAATGGCCAAACGAGGCCTTCAGTTGGGCTTGCATAGATTGACGGGTGGTAGATTCAGAATAAAGTAGCCTTTGACGGGTGAGTAGTCAAATTTTTTGTGAGGTTAATTGGGATAGCCCGGTGTTGTAAGAAACCTCTCGGCAGGCGAGGCCGCAGCTCAGCCCACGTCGAGTCCCCCTTACAAATAAAAAGAGGCCGTCTAGAAACTAGATTTCTGGCGGCCTCTTTTTTTCATTTCTGT
>JBDTMK010000177.1:0-6868 GCA_039934315.1 Pyrinomonadaceae bacterium
GCGATAGAAATGAGCATGCTGGTTTCGTGGAGACAGCGCGTTTCTCTGAGGCTGAGTAGCCAGCTCCTGCCGCATGCTGGGACTGAAATCCATCGGCAGCGGAATACCAGGTTTTGCGATCGGTCTGTCATTCTCAACTTTTTGAAATCTCTTGCCGTCCATATGGTCCCCCTTTTGCCGCAACGTTTTAATACGTTTCAATGTCTCCACCCCTGGGCTTCGCAACAGCCGTTCCACAAAAGCCGAGACTCCAGATTTCGGCACATTGCTTGCTCCGTAGCTGGCGTAAGGATCTGTCAAAATTAAAGAGGGACAATAATGATCAGCAATTTAGGACAAAAGTTATTAATACTAACGTTATTTTCACTTGCGACGATTTCGGCCGCCGCACAGGACAAGAAGGAGAAGAATTCGGGGCGTCTTACGAATCCCGTTCTGTGGGAGGAAGTAGAAGGACCGCTCGATCTTTACAATGGTCCGGGCGGCGCAGACATGCAGCCGGACGTGAGCCGGGTCGAGTTTATAAAAGAAGATACGCAGGGCCACAATAAGAAATATCGCATCAAGGACGCGAAGGGGCAGGTGTGGGTAGCGAAATTTGGCAGCGAGGCGCAGCCGGAAACTGCGGCAGTTCGCCTGCTATACGGCCTCGGTTATAAAACCGAGATCAACTATCTGGTCCCGACACTCAATATCCCTGGAAAAGGAACCTTCAAGAACGCACGCCTGGAGGCCCGCCCGGACAACGTCGAGCGCCTCGATGAATGGAAATGGAAGGACAATCCGTTTGTTGGAACCAACGAACTACAGGGTTTGAAAATCATGATGGTGTTCCTCACGAATTGGGATCTCCTCGATCTTCAAAACAAGGTGCTTCGCGTGAACAATAACGGTTCCGTCGAACATCAGTTTGTTATCAGCGATCTCGGTGCGACTTTCGGAAAGCTCGGTAATAATAATCTGCCGTTCTTTTTCCGGCTTGGCCGCAAGACCAATGATCCGGGTACGTGGTACGAATCGGGATTCGTCAGCGGCGTAAAGCGTGGAAAGATTGACTTCGATTTCAAAGGCAAGGGACGGGGCCTAATCGAAGATATTACGGTTGAGCAGGGACACTGGCTGGCTGCTCGTTTAGCGATGCTTTCAAATCAGCAGATCGAGGATGCATTTCGAGCCGCGAACTACCCAGCGGAGGAGATCCAGTTGCTTCGAGACGGTGTCCGTGAGCGCACGGCGGAGCTTGATAAGGCGACTAGGAGTGCTGTCGCGGCAAACTAAGAATCGTAATCAAACCAATCGCTCGGCGGCTTGCTTTGGGGCCGCTTTTTTTTATTGCAACTCACGCTTTCAACCACGCAACTAAAACGCTTGCTTCGTGATGGCGGCCCTCACCGGCAGCAGTATCGCCGAACCGCTGCCGTCGCGAAGCATTTCCATTCACTCATAGTAAGAAAAGGAAATTTATTTATGAAAGCGATCAAATACCTCGTTCTGGCTACATCTGTGTCGATGCTGCTTGCAGCAGCGGCGTTTTGCCAGCCCTCGACAAACAAGCGGCCTTACAAGGCTATCGAACTGGAAAAGTTTACGGTCCGCCAAGGCATTGAGTTTGCGGATAAGGATATCGATGAGCTGCGCACGACCGTGAAGCACCTTGTCGCTTCGAAGCGTTTTGACAGCGTTACCATGACCGGTGACGCGCCAGCCGCCGAGACGGCCGGACCGAAATTGAGAATTTCCGGTGAGATCACGAAGTATGTTAAGGGAAGCCAGGCCGCTCGCTACCTGGTTGGTTTCGGGGCCGGTAAAACAAAGATCATGACGGATATCAATATGACGGATGCGACAAGCGGCGAGGTGATCTTTCATCAGGTAGTCGATGGTGACGTCACGTGGGGAGTTTTCGGCGGTGACTCCGACGACTCGAAAGGGGGAGTTGCCGATGAGATGATCCGCGAAATGAAAAAGCGTGGGTTTGCCGGCGAGAAGAAAAAGTAGCCTCTGAGTGGTCAGTCGTCAGTCGTCGGTTGTCAGTTTGGTGCATTCCGAGCGCAGAGTTGATCCCTCACTATCAACTTTAGAACTGACAGCCGAGGACTGACCACTGACGGCTCTCAAGTTTCTCGCACAATATTGCCTAAAGCTGTCGCAATAGAAAAAGCACCGCAATCCAGCGCGATGCTTTTTTTATTTGTGGAACCGGGCGTTCGGTTTATTTGTGGCGATATGTTATTCGTCCCTTCGAAAGATCGTAGGGCGAGAGCTCGACATCGACGCGGTCGCCCATCAGGATGCGGATGCGATTGCGACGCATGCGGCCCGAGATAGTCGCGAGGACGATATGCTCACTGTCGTGGATCTGTACCTTAAAGAAAGCGTTCGGCTGTTTGTCCACAACAACACCAGCCAGTTCGATCAGTTCTTCTTTCATCTAATTATTAGTATTTCTTTTGCCTGATTACTCAGACACCCAAAACTGCAGGCATTCCTGCGTTACTCGAAAATAAACCCCCAGCCGATTTTGCCGGCCGGGGGTAAATATTACACGAGCACTTCAATTAAGAAGCGCCGCTTAAACTACCAGCGGTTTTTGCCGCCGCCGTATCCACCACCGCCGCCATAACCGCCACCGCCGCCTCCACCGCTGCGATTCTCGCGCGGTTTAGCTTCGTTGACTTTCAGGCTGCGTCCGTCGAATTCCTTGCCGTCAAAGTTAGTGATCGCAGTCTGCGCTTCTTCTTTGCTCGACATTTCGACGAAGCCAAATCCGCGTGAGCGGCCGGTTTCGCGATCTTCGACGATATTTGCTGACTGGACCGTACCCGCTTCTGCGAACATGGTCTCGAGGTCCTGCGATGATGTATTGAAGGAAAGATTTCCTACGTAAAGTTTCGTTGACATTAAATTTGTTTTCCTTTCCCCTAAAGGGAATTGTCTAGAGAAGTGTTGGAATCGAGTAGCTTCGAAGAAAAACGGTGTGCAACGAAGGTCGGTTCGGATGCTCGAAAAATGCAAGAGCGACTTCTGTGATTATTAAATTAACCTGCTCTTTGAACTATCCAAAAACCGTCTTTGATGAACGATTTCGCACTCGGGCGAACCGATAAGAGTAGGACTACCGTACTAAGATGCTCTATTTAACCAATTGTTGCAACCTTAACTCGGCGAAACGTCAATCGTCGCGGGGTATCCGAAGACGCGGGTCCTGATCGAGGGTCCCGAACTGGGGCAGGGAAAACGATCACCTGTGATACTCTTGGCGCCGATGGATAACAAAACCGAAGAGGATGCTAGTGCAGAGCGGCTAAAACGCTTTGCGGAACTTTATCGCGAAAAGATGAAGGCCCGACCTTATATGGAGCTGATCGCGCGGTACGACGCAATGACCGAAGCGGGACTGGCGGTGCGAGAGCGAGTGAAAGCGGATCTCTACCTCGACACCCACCGGATGAATGAACTCCTCTATCCGGAAAATCTTTCTCTGGTCGTCAAAAACGACAATTGAGGAGCTTGGTCCTCACAAGGCTACTTTTTAACACCTAGAACACTCGCAATAAATTTACGACTGGCGATCGGTGCCAGTATTCGGTCAGTGTCATGACCCTGACCGGGATAGAAAAACGCTCTTGAGTGCGTTTGAGGTATCCCGCGCCCGCGCAAATGCTCGACCAAGTCGCGTCCGTTGCGTTCAGGGACCGACGTATCTTCGAGGCCATAATGATGCTCGCTTGGGGGAAGGGCGATGAGCAAAGTAGAGTGGTGAGCTCGCGATCATACGATGCCGAATATCAGCGAGACCCGCCTTGCCGTCTATCGCAGACTTCAGAAATCGCTCGACATTTTGTCCACCCGTTTGCTGCGTGTTCGCACGTGTGCGCAAGCCTTCGCTCCACAGTTCCTCTTCGGTCCACCCATTTGTTCCCATTGCATAAAACCAATCCGTCGGACCCGCCCAGTTAACGACGCAGGCGATCCTTTTGTCGCGGATACCTGCAAGCATGGCGACAGTCCCGCCACGGCTATGACCGAACGCGCAGATGCGAGCTCGATCGATCTCAGGCGTGGTTCCGAGCGCAACATTAAGAAGAGCGATCGTATCGTCGGTCGCGCCATCCAGCGCATCCGTGCGGTCACCCTCGGACGTGTAATTCCATCCATTGAAGGTCAAGACTTCGCCGCGGAAGGTTGGCACGACGTAAACGAACTCCTCGGCCATGTCGCCCATGGATCGGGGAGCAGCCAGCTTTTCGAGCTCGAGTGGGAAGTAATTCGGCGAAACCCCCTTCGCCTCGATTATCACAGGCAGCGACTTTCCGGTGCTGTTTTCGGGCGTGATGATCGCACCGTAATGCCTGTTTCCGAGCACCAGATGCGAGACGATGCGAACGTTGAATCGTCTATCCGCGATCACTACTGTGCTCTTCAATTCTTCTTTTATACCGCGCGCTGAAAGGTCGCGTTTCGCCCAATCCTTTTCTACCGCCGCGATCTCGGCCGCTGTCGGTTTAACAAATATTGAGGCGAGCGGGAAGGGAATTTTCCATGGGTGGTCATTCGATCCGCTCCGGAAAGCTTTCAAACGCGCGAGGGCGGAGATCGTTTCGGCGTCTATTGGATCGAGCTCATGAGCCTGTCGAAAACTCTTTAGCGCCGCGGCGCGATCGCCGGCCTGAACGAGAGCGAATCCACGCAGGCGGTAAAAATTCGAGTCCGTTCGGAAGTGCGGTGCAAGCCCGTTTAAGAACGCGACAACAGAATTAGTCTTAGTGGGAAGCCGGTAGAGAACTTGTTCTGCGGCCTCTAGGCCCTTCGCACTTTCGCCGCGAGCGACATAATCACTTGCAGCTTCGATCGGACGGTCGGCGACCAAGAGCTCGAGCGGAAGTAACGGAGCGTCGGCCCGGCGAAGATTTAACCCCTCACCATCCATTCCGCGGATCGTTACGCCGGTCACTCGCCCCGCTTCATCCCGTTGAAAGCCGGCACCGCGTGAAACACGGTCGACCACTTCGAATTGGTCTTTTGAAGTTTTGCGAAGCAGCTGCGTTGCCGTCCACAGGACCGGACGGATCGTCAACCCGTACTTAGTCTGCTCGAAATAGACCGCGTAATCTTCGCCGTTTGTGTAGCGGCCGGCAAACTGAGCTTGAATAGAAAAGCTAAAAAGGAAGAAGACAGCGATGAGAAAGCCGTAGGTTCGAACCATATTTGCGCACGGAGAAAAGAATGCCTGAACAAGGAACACCGCCGCCGCTTCTCTTGTGACTCCAGCGTCGGTCACCCGTCGGAAGCAATTCGATCGGCTGTCGAGGGGAACCAAGCCTGATTGCGAATAGAAGGACCGCGAGTCTCCGAAACGGCGGACTCTTTCGTGGCTCCGGTTTCGCGAATCCAAGCGAACAAAAAACCGGGCGAAGTGAAGATGGATCGTCTTCAAATTCGCCCGGCCGTTTTTAGCGCTCAAATGCCTATCCCATCGGCGTTTCGAAAATGTAAGCCGCCTTCCAAACGTCGCCTTCCTTCACGGAAACAGTCGTGCCCCAAAGCGGTGTAAGTTTCATCGTGCCGCACGTACCATCGGCGGCTCCTTTGAACGTAAGAATTGACGCGTCCTTGGTGATCATATAGCCGTGACCGTCGCTCACGCTGACGCTCGACACGTTACACGGGTTGTCGGTTGTCCACATTTTGATCACGTCAGCCTTGCCAAAGGTTCCTTTGCCCATGCTGTCGATAAACGCGAAATCCTTCAATAGCGTATCTTCGAAAGCCTTGCCGTCCTTCGCCTTCCAGGCCTCCCATCCCTTTTTCTCCATCACCATCAGCGCATCCGTCAGAGCGTCACCGCCCGCGGCCGTATTGCTGCTCGAAGCTGGGTTCGTGTTCGCCGCTGTGTTCGAGTTTCCCGCTGTGTTCGTGTGCGAACTAGTGTTGGCATTTCGGTCGGCAGTTGGGGGCGAAGGTGGCATCCCCTTATTGCTATCGCCCGAGGCGGCCGGGCCCTTTGGCTCGATGACGGCGACCTCGTTATGGTATACCGCCTTCCACGCATCGGCACTACGAACGAAAACGGTGCCGGCGGTGACCGTCGCAGGGACCTTCTGGCCGTCGCATGTCGCATCTTGCATAACCTTGTACGTCAACGCGGCCGCGTCGGCCCCGATTGGTGTCATATGGGAATCGGACAACGCATAGCTTCTGACCTCGCATTTGTTTTCGCCGATCATTTTGACCGCATCAGCCTTCGTGGTGTGCTTTCCTTTGTCATCGAAGCCGACCATGTTGTCTGCGATATATCCCTCAAAATATTTCGCGTCTTTGGCCTTCCAGGCGTCCCAGGCCTTTGTTTCGAGCGCCATGAGAGCATCGGTCGTCGGCGCGGCTGCCGCCTTCGGTGCCGAATTCGCGTTTGTGTTTGTATTTGTGACCGTGTTCGTCGGCGTCGCGCAACTCGCCAGCGCGATAACCGCAAATATCGAGACCATCAATATAGTCTTCATAGAGATTCTCCTTCCTATTCTTATTTTAACTTCTTAAACGAAAGCTGTGGATGCCGCGAAATATGACACAAAAGAGGGGAAAAGGGAAAAAGTGAAAAGTGAAAAGTAAAGAAGATGATCATGTTGTAGTCTTCTGGACGGTGACTGTAGCCGTTTTCAGTTTTTAACTTTTTACTTTTCCCTTTCCCGCGTCACAAACGAATCCCGCGTCACAAACAAACTAAGCCTCGACGGTGTATTCGAAACAGAACCAAATCTTTTCCCTCGTGAATTCAAGTGGTAAGTGCAACTTTGGTTAGTTGCTGTTGTTCTTTGAAATAGACTTCATTCGGTGTCAGATACCCGAGCGTTTTGCGCGGGCGGTTGTT
>JBDTMK010000178.1:0-6867 GCA_039934315.1 Pyrinomonadaceae bacterium
CGGCGCCTTTCCGACAGCCGTACGCACGGCCGATACGATTACTGCTTCTTTCATATCTCTATACCTACTGCCTATTTCTTTGAGCCTGCGGAGCAGGCGACCATAACTTTAGCTACACACGAAGCGAAGCGGCGTGTGTAGTCGTTCGCGACCGAGGAATCGAGCGTGTGAAACACGCGTCACATCTGTCGCCTGTTTCACAGGCTCGATCACTGTGACCGACCATCCCCACGTTCCGCTTCGCTGCACGTGGGGCTAAAGGTATTATCGCGGGCTCCGCCGCTCCAGAATCGTGAGTACCAAACTGAATACATCCTGAGCGCATTTCCCATCCCTCGTGCCGCAGTAGCCATTGGGGCCACCCGGTCGCTACCGCTTCCGGTTCTGACTCGTGCCGTCATCAGCGTCGGATGCGGGTTCGATTTCCGTATCGGCCACACCATCCGAAGTAGACACCAGCTTTGAATTCATCAACTTGACGCTCAACTCCCAAAGTTGATCCATCAAACGCAGACGTTCAGTCACAGCACTCGGAGACATGTCCGCCATCACTTGCTCTCCCTCAGTTGTTTGATGTCAACGAGATCTTGTTCGCGGCCACTGATCTGTTTCAGTTCTATCAAACCCGATTTTGCGACCACCCAGGTGGACCCTTCTTCCCACTCAACTTTTTCCCGCGTGCGCCATACTTCCTGAAGTTGCGGTGTGACAAGTAACAGATCGAGGGTAAAAAGTTGCTTGGATTGCCGATCGAGCTCTCACTCGTGCCGCCCTAGATCGGAAACCGCAATCCGCAATCCTGCTTACGACTCCGCATTCTCTGCGCGACGTTTGATGGCCCGTAACATTTCCATTCTGATCAGTCCGCTGAACGGCCGGATGAACATCCAGTAGAATCCAAAACGTTTCCGACTTTCCGGATCAAGACACTTGATCCGCGTTTCAGTCGTAAGCCGTGTTTCGTCACCTTCTTCAACGAGGGAGAAATTCCAAACCGCCTTGGCATAACCAGCCGTCTCAAATTTCTTAAAAGTCACCGCATCGATCTTTTTCAAATCGCCGCCAAGCTTCCAAAATTTTCCGACAATGCCTAGCAACATTTCTCGGCCGGGAATTTCGCCGAGAATCTCGAACCGAGAACCGCTCAGGCTTTTCAGGGTGACACCGTTTGTCGCGAGCCCCCGTAATCGAAATAGTGACTTGATGATGAACGAGTCGGTAAAATCTACTTCGTTCGCCACTCGATGAATCTTTTCCGCCCCGGCGTGGATCGAAATACCATGCGTTTCTACAAAGTCGTATTCGGATAGAAACTCGTCGATCAGCATTGCTTGTATCTAAAACAATTCGTCAAATGATCGTTGACCATCCCGGTCGCCTGCATGAACGCATACATGATGGTCGAGCCGACGAAATTGAATCCGCGCTTCTTCAGGTCTTTGCTGATGGCGTCGGATGTTTCCGTCGTCACCGGTATATGCGAAGCGTCCTTTCTTTTGCCAACGATCGGCTCGCCGTCGACGAACGACCAGATGTATTTGTCGAACGAGCCGATTTCATTCTGCACCGCGAGAAACGCTCGTGCGTTGGAGATCGCCGACGCGGTCTTCAGACGATTTCGGATGATGCCTTCGTCCTGCAAAAGTTTCTCGACTTTCTTACCCGTATATCGCGCGATCTTATTCACATCGAAACCGTCGAACGCCTTGCGATAATTCTCGCGCTTGCGAAGGATCGTGTCCCAACTCAGTCCCGCTTGCGCTCCTTCGAGGATGAGGAACTCGAACAGCCCTCGATCGTCATGCAGCGGCTTGCCCCACTCTTCATCGTGGTAGCGGATCGAAAGCTCGTTTGTCGGCCAGCTACAACGTTTCATTTCTTTAACTACCGCGAGTAGCAGCAACTTTAACGCAGAGATCGCGGAGATCGCAGAGGTAAAATCTCCGCGGTCTCAGCGTTAAAACAAGCCGTCTAACCCGTTGATCACACCTGGGCCGCATCGACGGACGCCGGAAATCCATCCGCACTCGTCACTCGCTTTGCCTGTCTAACGTGACGCTTCGTGTGCTCGACCAAAACTGTATATGCGTCATCGAGCTTGTACGTAAATATCGCAAGGAACGGCGAAGTCACAACCGTCTTCTGCCTGTCCGCGTCGCAGCATGATTCGACCCTTCGATTTACTTCGCCGATATGCGAACCAAAACGATCGACAATGTCCGAACTGATCTCGCTCGGCGGTACGATCTTTTTCGAGGGAGCTTTCGCTTTCTTCGAGTCTTCAGTCACCGCCTTGATCAAAAACCGTCCGAAAAATCCGCTGAGCGGAGAATAATTCTCGAGAAAAGAATTCTTTCGCGTCCCGCTCGCGAGCTTTTCGAACTCGGGATAGAACTCTTCGTTCGTTTTGATGATGTGCTCGAGGCATTGTCCGACGCTCCAATTTTTCTCGCCCGGTTTCCAATTCAGCTGTTCGGACGTCAGGTTGCCGAATGTCTGACGTGCGTCATCCACTACCTGAGTGAGAGCTGATGTGATCTGAGATATTCGTTCGTCCACCGGTTTCTCCTTCTTCTTTGCGGCTTAGCGGCTTTGCGCGAACCCCGCTTCTCAGAGCCTCAACAACTGGGTTTCCCGCAAAGCCGCTAAGCCGCAAAGAAAACCCGCGAAGAAATCGCAAAGCAACGACTAATTCCTCAACGGCTTCCCGGTCTTTAGCATCGCCGCAATTCTGTCTTGCGTTTTCCGCTCTCCACACAGACTCAGGAACGCCTCACGTTCGAGATCGATAAGATACTGCTCCGAGACGTACGCTGTGTGATTCATGTTGCCACCGCTGATGATGTTCGTCAGCTTCTTACCGATCAGAACGTCGTGATCCGAAACGAACCCGCCGCGAGACATCATGTGCAGCGCGAGCTTCATCGCCGCCTGTGCAGATTCACCCAGTACAAGAATGTCGGTCCGCTGAACCGGCTGAACATAACCGGATGCATCGAGATTCAAAACATCCTGCTTTGCGTCGGCTATAAGTCGATCACCGTTCATCGAGATCGAATCGACGTCGCGCAGAAAGCCGAAGCTGCGGGCTTCCTGTGCCGATGTCGCGACCTTGCCCATACCGAGAAGTTCGAATGTCTTTTTCAAAAACGCGAGCGGATCTGCGTCGGGCACTTTCGCCGCCGCGTCCATCGCCCGCATCGTCATCTCTTTTGTTCCGCACCCGGCCGGGATCAACCCGACGCCGACCTCGACCTGTCCCATGTAAGTTTCCGCCGCGGCGCGAACTCGATCGCCGTGCATCGAGATCTCGCATCCGCCGCCAAGCGTCAAACCGTACGGCGCGGTGACGACCGGCTTCGCCGAATATCGCAGACGCATGATCGCCCTCTGCAGCCCGGCGACCATCATGTTTATGTCGTCCCACTCTTCTTCCTGCGCGGCGAGCAGGAGCATCATCAAGTTCGCACCGGCCGAGAAGTTTCCTCCCTGATTTCCGACGACGAGTCCTTTGAAATTCTTTTCGACCTCGTCGATCGCGAAGTTCATCATCTGAACCGTATCGCCGCCGATCGAGTTCATCTTCGAATGAAACTCGAGACACGCGACTCCGTCGCCGAGATCGACCAACGATGCACCCGGGTTAGATTTGATAACACCGGTCCGTTCTTTCAGCGATTTCAGAACGATCACACCTGGCTGTTCGGCGACGGGATTGTAACCGCCCTTCCCAAGATCGTAGTAAGACTTTTGGCCGTTCTCGGTTTTGTAAAAAGTCTCGGCGCCTGACTCGAGCATCTTCTCGACATTCGCCGGAATGGCCTGGCCTTCCTTGCGCATCCGCTCGACCGATTCACGAACGCCCATCGCATCCCACGCCTCGAACACTCCGATCTCCCAGCCGAAACCCCACTTGAGCGCGTTATCGACCTCGACGATCGTGTCCGCGATCTCCGGAATTCGATTCGCAGCGTATCGCGAAATTCGCGACGACGTCTTCCAGAGAAATTCGCCGACTCGGTCATCGCCCCAGACAAGAGTCTTCACACGCTTCGGAAGGTCCTCGATCCCCTTCGCCGCATCGATCGACGGGAACTTCGTTTTTGCTTGAGGTTTGTATTCGAAAGTATTCAGGTCGAGTTCGAGGATCGCGCGTTTGCCTTCGGCATCCGTCGACTTTTTGTAAAAGCCGCCCTTCGTCTTGTCGCCGAGAAACTTCTTCTCGAGCATCTGATCGATAACGTCCGGGATCTTGAAAGCTTCGCGATCTTCGTCATCAGGGATCGCGGGATAGAGATTGTTGTTTACGTGGACGAGCACGTCCAGCCCGACAAGATCCGATGTGCGGAACGTCGCGGACGAAGCATGGCCGATCGCTTTCCCGGTCATTTGATCGACCTCGGTCGGCGTAAAACCCATCGCGATCATTTCGTGCACGACCGCCATCATTCCAAACGTGCCCACGCGGTTGGCGATGAAGTTTGGACGATCTTTCGCGGGCACGACACCCTTCCCCAATCTCTGATTGAGGAATCCCGATACTTTGCACGCCAGCTCGCCGTTCGTCCACTTTGTCGGGATCAGCTCAACAAGCTTCATGTAGCGCGGCGGATTGAAAAAGTGCACACCGACAAAATGCGATTTAAAATCGTCCGAGAAGGGTTCGGCGATCGACAGAATCGGAATTCCGCTAGTGTTTGTCGCGATGACCGCGCCGGGTTTCATATTCTTCTCGACTTCCGCAAAGACCTTGTGCTTGATGTCGAGATTTTCTACAACGGCTTCGATGACCAGATCGCAATCCTTGAGCTTCACCATGTCGTCGGTGAAGTTCCCGAGTGAGATCAGCTTAGCGTTATCCGCCAGCATGAACGGCGCGGGCTTTAGCTTTTTCGCGGCTTCGAACAGCGATGTTACGACCCGGTTCTTTACCTTCGGCGAATCGAGCGTTAGCGCCCGAGCTTCTTCCTCAGCCGTCAGCTCCCGCGGCGCGATATCCAGCAGCAACGTCTCTATCCCTGCATTTGCGAGGTGAGCGGCGATGCCGGCACCCATGGTTCCCGCCCCGAGGACGGCCGCCTTTCTAATATTCATATTGGTCGGAAAGCGTGATCTAAATGGCTAATTTTATACGCGGAATTATAACTGAATGAGTATTCATTCAGCAAACTCACTGAGGATGGGGAGGAGAAATAAATTAAAAAAAGGAAAGCGCGTTCGTTCCTCTAATTACTGGTGATTATCGACGGCGCCTGTCGAGAAGAAGTGAAAGTGCGAGAGAGCGCTCATTTATCTTCTCAAGCAAGGCTGCGGCGGACGATTCCTCGGCATCGGTTCCGAGTCTCTGTTTCAGACGGGCAATCTCTTTCATGATCTCGACCTCTTCAGGAACGAAGTCGTTCGATCTGAGCATCGAATATGCAATTCGCAGATCTTCGGGAGTGTCGAAATATGCTTCGAGATCGAGCGGCTTGCCGCTGCCCGGCAGGTTGTCGAATTCACCGCGGGCCATTGCTTCTTTTATCGTCTGTTCGATCGCACTCTCGATCGACATAGCTTCAGATTAGTTCAGAAAGTTTTACGAAAAAATATTGACTGAGTTCCGGAATCATTCGATACTTCGCTCGATCAGACAAAGCACGCTTTTTCTTTAGGAATGGGCACACGTGTCCCACGTTCTCCTGCTTTGCTCGTTCACTTTCGAAAATTCAAAACCAAGAGGAAACAATCATGAAATCTCTCCACATCGTTCTATTCGTTTCTCTATTGTCTGTTGCTGCGCTATCCGCTCAGGGCCAGACTTCCACAAACAGCGAACCTGCGTCGTCAAAAACCTCGGCCAAACGAGGTCCTGTTTTCCGCGCAAACAAGGTACAGGTGACCGCCGCCCAGACGATGCTCAAAACGAAAGGTATTTATGCAGGTGCGGCGTCGGGTAAGCTTGATCCGGCGACTCGCGATTCGATCAAAAGTTATCAACAGGACAACGGTCTGCGCTCGACCGGTACCCTGAACCGCGCGACGCTTGAAAAGATGGGCATCGCATTGACCGACAAACAAAAAGAGGTTCCCACCACGGCTAACTCGTATGCTTCCGCTAAGAAATCAAAGTCCGGAAGCAGCGGTTCAGGTGACGCAAAAGCAAAACGTAATATCTTTCGCGCGACAAAGGAACAGATCGTCGAGGCGCAGAAACTGCTTCGGACAGGCGGCATGTATTCGGGTGAGGAAACGGGAAAACTCGACGACATGACCCGCGAGGGTTTGAGAAAATATCAGGAAGCAAAAGGATTGAAAGCGACCGGAACCCTAAATCAGCCAACTCTGGAAAAGATGGGCATCGCCCTGACCGACAAGCAGAAAGGTGCGGACTAGAACCGATTGACTCCAACATGACCAGCACGCGGCCGGCAATGCCCCGGCCGCATATTTTCGGCAAGCGTGTGCGAGCATCCTGCTATAATTCGCAGCATGAAAACCGTTCTCTTTTTCATCGTGCTTTTCTTAGCGACGCCGTTGATCGCTCAGTCGGCGAAAGAAGTATCAAAGATCAAAACCGATGTCGTCGCGGTCATGGACGAACAGGCGGCGGCGTGGAACCGCGGTGATGTCGAAGCTTTCATGCGGGGCTACTGGAACTCAAAAGATCTAGTCTTTGTGTCCGGCGACGGCGTCACTTATGGATGGCAGCCGACACTTGACCGGTATAAGAAGAACTACAGCTCACGAGAAAAGATGGGTGCTTTGAAATTCAGCGATCTGCAGATCGATGTTATTTCCAAAGATGCTGCGGTGGTTCTCGGAAGCTGGGCCCTCACGCGCGCGAACGACAATCCAAAAGGCAAGTTCACATTGATCTTCAAGAGA
>JBDTMK010000179.1:0-6864 GCA_039934315.1 Pyrinomonadaceae bacterium
CGATAGCCAGATCGGCAACGTAACTGTCGCCGCGAAAGACAAACGTTTTCTTTACAGCGAGGCCACCCTCTCCCATGAGAACGAACTCGATCTGTTTCTCGTCACCGTCGGCGAGGGTCAGGGTCTCTTCCGGAACTGAGATTTGATAATTTCGGTCGTTAAGAATCGCGTTGAGGTTGTCGTCGCCCGTAACCAAGCGAAACGGAACCTCGCGCGGAGTCTGTTCGAGAGCTCTCGGCGAGATCAACTGGAGCGGCCGTTTGTCCGTTCCGTTCGAGCCATCCGCATAAACCGGATACTCACCCTTCGGGGACTTGTTCTTTAATATGAGCCAGCTCGTTGCGACGGCACCCTTCGAATCCAGAGTGACCTCATACAGCGATGTCTTGATCGTTATCGCCCGGTTCGGTGTCAGGTCCGGCGAGGTCGATGCGGTTACGGGCGTTTGAGGCTGAACCGTTGCCGCCGGCGCGGGCGTCGCCGAGGAGTTTGAATTGGCGACCTGCGCTGTGTTGCTGTTATCTGCAGGCTTCGGTTTGTTGAAAAAATAGCCCCAGCCGAACAGTACTATCAGCGAAAGCACCGCGGCGATCATGAATCGAAATTGACTTTGATTATTGCTGTTATCCATTTCAGTCCATCACGGACTATTTCACTGGGTCATGCCCGCCCTTACAGAACGGCTGACATCGTAAGATCCGCTTGAGACCCATCCAGGTTCCGCGGGCAGATCCGTATTTCTCGACCGCCTGCATTGTGTACTCGGAACAAGTCGGCTCAAACCTGCAGGCCGGCGGCAGGAAAGGCGATACCAGTGCCTTATAAACGCCGAGCAGATCAAGAACTAAAAATTTCATCGATTGATAAAGTTTGCCACACCCCGCCCAATTACCTAAAGCTCTTGTACCTTCGCGACAATTCGCCTGAGCTCTTCCAGGGGCTTTGCAAGTTTTACGTCGAGAAGGCTCCTTCTCGCGTTCAGTACCCAATCGTATTTAACGCAAATCTTATCGAGTTCGTTGCGACTTAATCGGAACGATTCTCTCAAGAGACGCTTCGCCCGGTTTCGGTCGTGGGCTTTGCCGATCGCTTTCTTCGTCGCGGTCACTCCCAAACGTTGGAGATCGCCCGCATTCGGCAAAATAAAGACCGTCATGAACCGGCCTTCTATTCTCTTACCCTGTTCGTAAACACGCAGAAACTCGGCACGCTTGGCGAGCCGAGTCTCCTTGGGTAGATCAAATCTTAATAATGGTGAACCGTCAGTCGCTTGCGGCCTTTGGCGCGGCGTCGTTTCAGAACAGCTCTGCCGTTCTTCGTCGCCATTCGCGCCCTGAAGCCGTGTTTTTTCGCGCGCCTGCGGTTGTTTGGTTGATAAGTTCTCTTCGGCATATTCGCTCTCCATGGATTTCACCCGAAAGTGAAAACCTAGAGTTTAGGGGAAAAGCTGGGACTCTGTCAAAGATCTGAGGCACTTTGCCGGACTCGGCGACGGTCTTTCGCGCTACTTGACATAACAACACGTTGGGCGGAGTATCGGTGTATTTTGCGGATGAGCGGCTCGTTTTAGTTGTTGTCGTGCAGTTAGTTTCCGGCCGAATGCTCGCCGGGTCTATAAGGCCCCGATACCGATCTCGCTGACGTAGACTTTTTGTTACCAGGCAACGCGACCTCAGGAGAACTCTATGTGCAAAGATAGAAAAAGTGTTACGGGACTTTTGGTTTTTGCGGTGGGAATTGCGCTCGCGCTACCCGCTCTCGTCCATTCTCAATCCGATTTCAACAAGGCCGAGTTTGCCGCTAGGCGGGCGAAAGTCTTTGCAAAGATCGGCGATGGGATCGCGGTCATCTTCGCTAACGAGCAGCATCCGCATTCGGTCCGATATCGCGAAGCTCCCGATTTTTTCTATCTCACCGGAGTTGAGGAGCCCGGCTCCGTTCTCATTCTTATTGGTAAACAAAAGCAGGTGATCATCGCGGCTCCGAAGAAGCCGGAATGGCTCGTCCGATCCGAAGGCCCCGGAATCCGCGACATTCCCGATGCGGCGGCGGTCTATGGAGTTAACCGGATCAGCGCGATCGAAAACCTCTACGGTTCGCTCAATTTCCAATCAGGCGGCGTCAAAAAACTCTACGTGCCGCTGACACCGCCGGATCAGCTTCAATACGCCCGCAATGAAATCATCGGATTGGACGCCGAAGAGATGAAGCTTCCGTTCGCACGAATGTCGCGAATAAAAAATCTGATTGCGGGCATCCACAGCTTGCAGCCGCAGCTCGAGCTTGTCGACATCAATCCGATCCTCGACGATCTGCGGTGGGTAAAGAGTCCCTACGAGATCGAGCGAATGCGCATGGCAGGGAAGATCGGGGCAGAGGGCGTCAAGGAAGCCATCAAAGGGACGCGGCCCGGAATGTTTGAGTACGAGATCGAAGCCGCGGCGCGTTTCGTCTACGTCAAGCGCGGAGCACGCGGCGACGCTTTCATGCCAATCGTCGCGTCCGGACCGAACACGCTTATCTTTCACTACAGCAAGAACAACCGGATGATGCGGGCCGGCGAAGTCGTCTATATGGATTATGGGGCGGACTATGATTATTACGTGTCCGACATCACTCGTACTTGGCCGGTAGGCGACAAGTTCACGCCGGAGCAGGAAAAAATGTACCGCTGCATTCTGGACGCACGCGCCGCGATCATCGCCGCGATCAAACCTGGAGTCGTTGTCGCCGATCTACAAAACGTCGCCGAAGCCGTTTACAAGAAACATGGATTTGGAAAGGACTTTGTCGACGAAGGAAGGTACGTAGGGCATTTCGTCGGAATGTCCGTGCATGATGTCGGTGAGGACGATCGTCCGTTTGTGCGTGGCGTGATCTTTAACGTCGAACCGCTCATGTCCAACGAGAAAATGAAAACTCATGTGCGGCTCGAGGACACGATCCTCGTCACTGCGACGGGATCCGAAAATCTAACGGCTGATGTTCCGGCGGAGATCAATGAGATTTACGCGTTGATGAAGATGACGCCGATCGGGATAGTTAAATAGTCTGTGATCCTGAATTCACGCGTGGAGCCAGGACTTCTATAGCCGGCCTCAAATCTGCATCATTTAATATAATTTTGAACGGCTGAGCTTTCCTGCTAGGCTTTCCCTGCCAAAACTCAGATCATCCAGGAGCTCGTATGCAAAAGGCTTTAGCCCGTCTGTTTGTCGTCTTCCTTTTCCTTTCTTATTCCGTCTCTGCGCAAAAACGAAATATAACCGAAACGGACCTTTTCGATTTTGCGTGGGTTGGCGATCCGCAGGTTTCTCCTAACGGGTCGACAGTTGTTTTTGTGAAAGTGACCGTGAATTCCAACAAGACAAATTACGACACTTCGCTTTGGTCGGTATCGACAAACGGATCGGAAGAACCAAGAAGACTCACAAGCGGCACCCGAGATTCCAGCCCGCGTTGGTCGCCTGACGGAAGGTTTCTCGCCTTTGTCCGATCGACCGAAACTCCCGGCTCGTTCTCGCAGATCTATCTACTGCCGATGACGGGCGGCGAGGCTTTTCAATTAACGAATGTCGCCCGTGGTGCGGGCGGGCCCGCATGGTCGCCGGATGGCAAATGGATCGCGTTTGCGAGTGGTACCAATCCGGAAGACATTACGAAGCAGGGTAAAACGCCGGCTCCAGCAGAGCGTGAATCGGACGTTCGCGTAATTACGCAAGCCGTTTACCGTGCAGATGGCGGTGGCTATCTCGATCCCACGCGACCAAATCACCTCTGGCTGATCGCCGTGCCCACCGGACCTGAGAACAAGCCATCTGCAAAGCAGCTTACGACCGGCAACTTTTCCGAGGATAACTTTGTTTGGGCCAAAGATACTTCGAGGATCTACTTCGCGACCGACCGCGACCCAGAGCCATATTATGTGAATCCGAAAACCGACGTCTATTTCGTACCGGCCGCCGGCGGGCAGAGTGTGCTTTTGACCAAGGTCAATATGGACGTTGGGTCGATGAGTTTGAGTCCCGATGGTAAGCGTTTCGCTTTCAACGCCTCTGTCGTTGACGACCCGGTGAAGTCGTATTCGCAGTCCGACCTTTGGGTAATGGATGTTTCGGAAAATGCAAAACCGAAAAATCTGACGGCAACATTTGATTTCGACATCGGAGCCGGATTGACCGGCGACCAGGCCGCACCGCGCGCGGGTGGTGGATCGCCTCCAATCTGGACTCCCGACGGCCGCGCCATCATCGGACGCTATGCGAAGGAGGGTCGCGCAAACGTCGGTTCATTTGATGCCGACACAGGCAGGATGACCGAAATCACAAACGGCGATCATGCGATCATGAATTTTCGTGCTACCGGCGATGGGACGAAACTGATTTATTCGATCTCGACGCCCACCCGAATCACGGATCTTTTCATCTCCGATCGAAACGGTTCGAATGCGAAGCAACTGACACGGATCAACGACCCGCTGTTCTCAAAGCTGAACCTGACCGAGCCCGAGGAGATCTGGTTTACGAGTTTTGACGGCAAGCGAATTCAGACGTGGGTCCAGAAGCCACCCGATTTTGATCCCAAGAAAAAATATCCGCTCATCCTGAATATCCACGGCGGCCCACACGCTGCGTACGGATATGTCTTCGATCATGAGTTTCAATGGATGGCGGCGAAGGGTTACGTCGTTGTGTATCCGAACCCGCGCGGCTCGACTAGTTACGGCCAGGACTTCGGGAATATCATTCAGCACAATTATCCCGGCGACGATCATCAGGACTTGATGCTGGCCGTCGACGAGGTGATCAAACGCGGTTACATCGACGAAAAGAGACTCGGGATCACGGGTGGCTCCGGTGGCGGTGTGCTGACGAACTGGGCTGTGACAAAGACTAATCGATTTGCCGCGGCAGTGTCGCAAAGGGATATTTCGAACTGGTCGGCGTGGTGGTATTCGGCGGACTTTACACAGTTTCAGCCTAGTTGGTTCAAAGGCGCACCGTTTGAAGACGTGGAAGGTTTTCGTCAGCGTTCGGCGATAACTTTTGTGGACAAGATCAAAACTCCGATGATGTTCATCCTCGGCGAGGCCGACTATCGAACGCCGCCGGGCGCCGGTGGTGAGGAACTCTTCCGGGCGTTGAAGTATCGAAAGATCCCAACCGTGATGGTGCGTTTCCCCAACGAAGGTCATGACCTTTCACGCTCCGGTCAGCCCTGGCACCGCATCGAACGCTTGCAGCATATCGTCGGATGGTTTGATAAATGGATGATGGGGTCGTCGAAGCCGGAGTATGAAGTTGCTGCGGATAGATAGGCGAGGACTATTAGGCATTCGAAGTGCGTGATCATCGCTTTTGGTTTGAGCGTAGCCACGCCGTTCACGGCGTGGAACAGGTAATGATCTTACGGAGCCCGTTTCAACGGGCTTTCGTTCGTTATAAGGGCGTTCAAACCCCGGCGCGATTTGTTCGGCCAATCTTCCACGTCCTGAAGGACGTGGCTATGCTCAAAACTAAGAGACTGATCAACAACTCAATCCGCTAGGACCGCGACGTACGAGCGGCGATCTGTCTTACGGCCTCGACATAAGCGCCATGCTCTTGCTCTAGAATTCGAGCGGCAAGCGTCTCCGCTGTGTCGTCGTCCTTTACCTCGACTGCACGCTGCAAAATGATTGGGCCCGCGTCTAGATCTTCGTTTACAAAATGAACCGTGCAACCAGACACTTCCGCCCCGGCGTCGATCGCCTGTTGTTGCACATTCAAACCTGGAAATGCCGGAAGTAGACTCGGGTGAATATTGACAATTCGATTCTCAAACGCGCGAACGAAATCTTTCGACAACAGCCGCATGTAACCGGCGAGGCAGACCAGTTCGACATTTCTTTTTCGCAATTCGGCGATGATCTCCGCGTCGTGGTCCTGACGCGAACGGCCACGACGTTCGATAACCAACGTCTCGACTCCGCGCTCATGTGCTTTCGCAATCCCCGGCGCGTTCGGTTTGTCGCTAACAACGATCACCACTACCGAATCAGGTATCTCGCCGCTCTTCACCGCATCGACAAGCGCGACCATGTTCGATCCGCGTCCGGAAATGAGTATGCCAATTTTCATTAGTTCCAATGCTTGACCTTCGGCCAAAGCTCGGCAAGGGGCGTTTTCAAACCGCGGCAGACAAGAATGTGAAACCGCTCGTAGGACATCGCGTAGGTATGCCCGACGAGATCGCGTTCCTCGACGCTCATGCAGTATTCCTCAGCATCTTCCTTTTCATCGCCAAGAATTATCATCACACTGCCGTCATAACTGCCCGGTCCCCAAATGTAATAACTTTGATGGCCGCTTATCGCCTTCGGCAAACCGTACTTCTTCCCGAAAAAATCGATCGCCCCAGCGTCGCCGTAATTGTTGCCGAAGATCGCCGCCCTTTCTCTTTCTTCGGGCGGCAGCGAGTAATAGACTTCCGCAGTTTTCGAGGCCATCTCCTCCCATCCGAATCGGTCGGCAAAATGCTGCGGCAAGATAGAGTCGAACCCTACCTCGGTTTTTGGTGTTGAGATCCCTATCACATTTTGATACGCGATGAATTTCTCGACCGGAAGAATCGGCACCGCAAGAGGCAGGAAAATCAAACCGGTTATTGTCGCAATCGCAACATATGAGAACACCGCTGGCTTGCCCAAACGAAATCGTGAAGCCATGTTCTCCCAAAAAACACCGCCCGCGGCGAAGAGCATCGGATAGATCGGCGCAAGATAGTAGTTTTTCGCCCCCAGGAAGATCATTAGAACGAGGGTTATCAAGTAAGCAATTCCGAGCGAGCGAAAACGCTTCCCTTCGCGGTCGGTGAGCAAATACC